>JABDBK010000003.1:67567-82862 GCA_013288655.1 Gammaproteobacteria bacterium
GTGCAAGCATCCCAATACTCGAATCCAGGACAGTTCGTGCCCTGATCCAGGACAGAGCCCTGACACCGGCACAGGTGCTGCGTATCGGCAACCTGTATGAGTATAGGCGAGACACTGTCATTGAGGCATTGGAGTGCAGAGGGGTCGGTGACCTGCTCCGGGCGGGAAGGCTGACCCTTGACCAGCTGCTTGAGATTCGACACGATGCCATCCGGGCGCTGGAAGATCCAGAAACTGCGCAACGTTTCCAGCGTGGCGAGCTTACACTAGACCATGTTCTTCCGGGAAATCGAGTACACAACAGACCTCGAATGGAGTTGGTGGAAGAAAAACATGCTCCGGAAATCAACACCAGACAAAGCACCCATACAGTGAGCGTACATGCATCAGTCTCTCAGGCGGCAAAAGATCTGCATCAAAGATATCGCTCCAAGATTACTTCTCCCGAAGCATTACAGAATGTTCTGAAAGACATTCAAAAATGGAAACCTTCTTTAGGTGATGATGTTGCCAATCGAGCTGCGCAGGCTGCCATTTCGAGAATAATCCACGGAAATTCAAATTATGTAGATGGCATTTCAAACGTGTCTACAAAAGAGCTACTGGCCTTGGTATGGTGCTCTATTCATGACGACTCACGAAGACAGGGCACCCTTAAAGATGCTTTACAACAATTTGGAGAAGGATTGTATGAAATTCAGCGAGGGTACAACCTTGACAATATCGGACAGGATCGTGGCGGCAGTGACAAATCCATTTGCCAAGGGGGAACATTCAATAAACTGGTTGAAAAATTGGCCGGTATTGATCCCTCGGTAGAGATGAAATTCATTACCCTTGATACATTTTCACTGAAATTACCATGCATTGTAAGAGAAGAGGCTCAGGATTATCTCGCATCGAAACATCAGGATATGGAAGAGAAGGAATGGGAATGCCTCGTCGATGGTATAAATAATAATGGCATAGGCGAGATCTGGGAACAGATTGAAGAAAACGTGGCCAACAGAATGTTTGATGAATTTGGCGTTCTTTTTAAGAAAAACAGAAAAAGTCCGGATTTTCTGGCAGCCATCGACGCTGGACAGTACACCAATTTTAAATTTTCAGAAGAATTATTTCGGAAAGATGGTGCAGCAAGTCCGGCCGCCATTGCTGATCAGCAGCCCTTTGAAGCAATGCCACCCATACCAGATGCAACCCTTCCTCGAGTTAATCCGAGTCCAGCAGTAGAAAACCGGGGTTTATTTAACCGGTTTAGGCTTTTCTTCAATGAAGATATTGGAAGAAATCATAGAGAAACTCCCCGGCCCACTGAACACGCTCCTAACAACACAAGGGATAATTTCCATGCTTAATCTTGCGGAAGCACGGGTCAGGCATGACAAATTTGCACGAAACAATGATGCAACAGGCGGAACAACATGCGCTAAATGAATTAAAAGTTATTGTAACTCCCCAGGTCCGTCATCGCGAGGCCGCGAAGCGCTTGGCCGTGGCGATCCAAGAGATTGCTGGATTGCCACGCCCAGCAAAAAGCGCTGGGCTCGCAATGACGGCACCTGGGGAGTTACTAATTTTTTATTAATAGCATTTTAAATGCTGGAACAATTAATCGGTACCCTGTTTTTGTTTTTTCAATATAATCCTTTTCTATTAATGTAGAAACTGCTCTTGATATAGAACTAGCGGGCATATCCATTTTTTTAGCTGCATCATCAGAATATAAGTTTTCTCCACCATAATTTGAAAGATATACCATGATTTTTTTTTGATTTTCAGATAAAGATGAAAAGTCTTTTAACAAATCACTGCGCTCTTCTTCAATCACTTTATTCCACGCATGATTTACACTTGTTATTGAAGGAATTTTTGTGTTTTCTGACCAGAGTTCATCACACAAATAATTTATATAATATGGGTGTCGTTCAGTTAATAACATAATTCTTTCAAATGTCTGATCACTAAGCTCTGTATCCCACATCATTTTAGCAGCTTTGTTAAGGTGTTGTTTATAATGCTCTTCACTGATTCTATCCAATATCAGTTTTCGACAGAGCTTATATAATGGTCTTCTTTCATCTTCAAACATGGCTCGTAATAAATGTGGATTACTACCAGAAAAGATGAGTGATAATTGGCTCATCTCTTGTGCCGCATGTCGAATAGCGCCTTCTATCCCTTTACCTTCTTTCATTGTCCCTATTTCTTGAAATTCATCTAAAATGATTACAGCTTGTTTATTACGTTCACATAACAATTTTTCCAATATAAGCATAGCTTCAGCAATATTTTCTCCAGGAGTGCTATCATCACTTAGCTCTAATTCCAGACTAAAAATTTTTGTTGCTATATTAAGTTTGGGTTTTAATTTTTTAGCATATTTTTTTATAAGAGTAGTAAGTTTTTCAACTGATCCAATTGATTTACCAATTAACTCAGTAATGCCATTAATAATACTACGCTCCACACCTTTTTCATTTATTGCTAAATGGAAATCAAGCTTTGACCAAGGTACATCTGCAAGCTCTATTACTTTTTCGCAAAGACTTGATTTGCCATACCGCCTTGGTGCAACAAGAAATGTATGCTTTCCACTTTTGATATTTCCCATTAACTTATTTGTTTCATCAACGCGATTACAAAATGCTTTGCCATAAGCTTTCCCTAAAGGAAAATATTGTCTGGGTCTCATATGATTCTCAAGTTTTAACTTATTGTTTTCATTATATAATGCAAATTTGCATAATGCAATATTGCATTATGCAAATTTGCATTATTAAAGAAAGCTCAACGACTCAATAATCATTTTTTAATCAAATAACTTCTAGTTGTTCCAATAACGCTTATGCTGTTCTCTATAAAACACAGGTCTTAGATCGTTAAGAGAAACATGAATCGCCCCCGCATCAGCTGTATTCATCATCATAGCATTAATATAACGATATTTTTGCACAACAGATGGATGCGGAAAATGATAACGATTCAAATAGCCCATCGGAAATAACACTATGCAATGACCAAAGTCCAAGGATAAATAAAACCAAACATCTAATGTTTTTTCTGAAGTTCTTTAATTTTTTCCAAAGACAAGCCCGTCATTCTTTGAACCCAAGCAATTAAATCGATCTCGCTAAGTTCTTTCCGTCTCTCCACCAATAATCGCTTTGCAACTTCAAGCTTGCCTTTTTCTTCTAATTTGTCTGCTATCGTCATCATTTTATCCTCAACATTTGACGAAAATTCGCGGTGAAGAACTGACCAAAATTGTTCTGCATCCAAAAATTCGCTTTCTTTCAATAGATAGTATAATACATCGACAACCTCATCGGTGTCACCTGCTTGATCTAGTTGCTTTAATAAATTGATCAATGTTTGATCAAAAAATGCCTGTAAGTTGCGGTCAAATACATGCTTTAACGCCATGAGAAGCGCGATGCCCTTTACATGATTTTGGGCTTGATTCCGCAGTGTTTCGTCCTTTATTTCCGCTAAGTCTACAAGACTAAATGGCTTTGTAAAAAGGGTGTTAAAAATTTCCTTTGATGCATCAGGTTTAATAAGATCATTGAGCGCCAAGGAATGGCTATAAGGTTGATCACCGTTATAAACGACCAATGGGTATACTAAAGGGATAGAATCAGATTTATCTGATTTTCGTAAATGATCCCAAATAATTGCAATGTATTTAAATATCCTCACAGGCATCCAAAAATCGCTTTTACGCTGATGCTCTAGTAAAACCCAAATATAACCTTCTTCATTCTGAAATTTAGTTTTATAAAGAATATCAACCGCATACATTCTATGCTCATCATCGATAAAGGAATCTTTTTGCATTTCAAGATAATTCAAGTCAGCAATATCTAACACTTCTTTAGGCAAATATAAGCTTAAAATATCTTTAGCGGCTTCAGGATTTGATAATAATCGTTTAACCATTTTGTCGTGGGGTTGATGTATAGAAGTATTTTCTAAATTCGTCTCCATCAAACTGTCTCCTAAAGTAAAGCTAATCGTGAAAAAGTTCTAATTGTTCCAATAACGCTTATGCTGTTCTCTATAAAACACAGGTCTTAGATCGTTAAAAGAAACATGAATCGCCCCCGCATCAGCTGTATTCATCATCATAGCATTAATATAACGATATTTTTGCACAACAGATGGATGCGGAAAATGATAGCGATTCAAATAGCCGGTGGGAAATAACACTATTCTTGGATGAACCGATTCGATAAACGCATCAAGCCCAGAAGTTTTACTGCCATGATGTGGCGCAACGATAATATCGGATAATAATTTTTTTGGATCTGCACTTACTAAATAATTTTCAGCCATTTTTTCAATATCACCTGTTAATAAAACCGAATGATTGTGGCTTGTAATTTTTAAAACACAAGAACTATCATTTCCTAAACCCAAGTACTCCATCGAAGGATAAATAAAAGAAAAGCTAACATCATCCCATGTCCAGGTTTCACCGCGTAAACAATAACTCGTATTAAATCCTGAAAAAAATTGCGGTACACTTGTTTTTATTTCTGACACTGGCATTTGTTGTAAAATCGCATTAGCTCCACCTCTATGATCATTATCAGCGTGACTCACGACTAGCATATCAACTTTTCGGATACCTTGGGTTCGTAAAAAAGGTAATACCACACTCTCACCCATATCAAAATTATCACCAAACTTAGGGCCCGCATCAAAAATTAATGCATGATTTCTTGTTTGAATAACAGCAGATAATCCTTGACCCACATCTAACAAAGTAAACCATGCTTCACCTGTGTTGGGTTTTTCATGCTGATATAAAAATAATGGCATCAACCAACATAACCCAAACCATCTTCCAGGAAATCCAATAGGCACTAATAAAATCACTATGCCTATACAAGCAGCCATTAAAATCCAGGTATTTGGTATGGTTTGATACCATGATGACCAGGAAAGATTAGAAAAATACGTTAGAATAACCCATAACAGTTGCAATAATTTATCAGCGAATTGTAAACATAAACCGCCCAAATAAGATGAAAATAGCAAAACAAAACAACCCAATAAGGTCAATGGAACAATTAAAAAACCAACCCATGGAATAGCAATACTATTTGCAATAAATGAAACGATAGAACATTGTTTAAATAACCAAAGACTTAAAGGAACTAAACCGACAGCAATCACCCATTGAATACGAGCATACTTCCACCATAAACCAGAAGGTGCTAAGCGGCCTTTCATGCCATAAATAATGAGTGCAACCGATCCAAACGATAAGCAAAAACTTTCTGTTAACACACTTAATGGATTCCATATCAACACAGCTATTAAAGCCAAACTCCAGGCATGCCAAGCTTTGATATTTCGTCGCAACAAGACGATCAACAAAAATATAGAAAACATAAAACAAGCGCGTTGCGTAGGGATAGAAAAACCCGCCATCGCACTATACATCAACGCCATTATTAAAGCGGCTAAACTTGCTGCATGTTGTGCTGGAAATCGCAACATTAAAAATTTTGTCCGACGCCATAAAAATGAAACCAACATATAGATAAATGCGCTCATAAATCCAATATGCAAACCAGCGATCGCCATTAAATGATTAGTCCCTGTATTTCGCAATACTTGCCAACTCGCGGCATCTATACCTTTACGCTCTCCTATAGCAAGCGCTGTAATCCAGGGTGATGTATGGCTTAGAGGTAAATTTTCCGCAATGTTATCTCGAAAAAATTGTCTTATGCTATCTATGACATAAAGTGCATGCCATTGATGCAGGTTTTTGGGTTTTACTATATTTGATGTCACAACATAGCCATTAACACGAATACCTTGTTGCAAACTCCAGGCTTCCATATCAAAACCACCTGGATTCATAGTGCCATGCACACGTTTTAATTTAACAGGTAAAAGCCATTTATCGCCTACTCTTAAATGAAGATTTTCATCATTCCACGATAAACGTGCAAAACCGTTGGCTTTTTGATGATTAAATGATTCGAGTTTAAATAAAAAACTGGTTCTATGATTTGAAACATCAGGAATGGATGAAATAATTCCCGTCACTGTTGTTAATTTTCCCTCAAGATTTTTGGGTAATACCCATGAGGATTGCATATGCGCAAACCAAAGCGCCCATGCAAAACCAAGTATGGATGCGATGATTATTGAGGAAGGATTTTTAAAAAAATACAAAATTAAGATTGCGCAACACAATAAAACACCTACCCAATATGGGTTAGGTAAAAATGAAAATTGTTGTAATAAAACAATGCCGCATAAAAATGCGAGAGATAAAAAAGGCATAAGAGCATACCGAGAAAGATTAACTAAGATATCTAAGTTCGTCATCCCGCGCATGCTTTTAGCGCGGGACCCAGTGACTTATTGCTAGCCCCATAAAAGTCGCTGGGTCCCGCGCTAAAAGCATGCGCGGGATGACGAGAACTAACATGCGCGAAGATAACGAAAAATTAAACAACCACCAACTCACCATGCTCTAACGCAAACGTACGCTGCGTTCTTTTCGCAATCGCATGATCATGAGTGACGATGATAACACTGGTTTGAAACCTGCTTTGCAGATCAAAAAATAATTCTAAAACTTTTTCAGCATTTTTAGGATCTAAATTACCCGTCGGTTCATCTGCTAATACGCAAAGTGGATCTGCTACTAAAGCTCGAGCTATAGCAACACGCTGACGTTCGCCACCGGATAACTCACCAATTTTATGCTGCAAGCGTTCTTTTAATCCTACAAGCTCAAGCAAATGCTCAGATTTATCTTTTGCAATATTTGGCACTGTGTTACGTATTAATAATGGCATACATACGTTTTCAAGCGCCGTAAACTCAGGTAGTAAATGATGAAACTGATAGACAAACCCCAAATGAGTATTTCGTAAGTGACATTTTTGATTTTCAGTGAGATCGGCTAGATTTTTTCCTGCAATTTTAACTGTACCATAAGTAGGTTTGTCTAATCCGCCTAATAAATGCAAAAGCGTACTTTTTCCAGAACCCGAACTACCCACGATCGCGATCAATTCTGAAGGTTTAATTTGTAAATGAATTTTTTTCAAAACATCGATTTTAGCCGCTGCATCACGATAGGTTTTTGATAATTGATCGCATTCTAAAATATAATTATTCATAACGTAATGCCTCCACGGGTTCCGTTCGTGAAGCGCGCCAGGCAGGATAGATGGTTGCTAATAAACTCAAACCTAAGGCGCAAGCTGCAATACGCCATACATCACTCCACTCTAATTGGGAGGGCATATAATTTACAAAGTAAACACTCGATGAAAGAAACTGCACGTGGAAAACATATTCTATCCAGTTCACTACTGTAGTGACATTAAGCGCCAAGGCAATGCCGCCCACTACCCCTAACATTGTCCCAACGATACCAATAATTGCACCTTGCACCACAAAGATCATCATGACCATTTGCGGAGTTGCACCCAATGTTCTTAAAATGGCAATATCAGCTTCTTTTTCATTAACAACCATCACTAAGGTACAAACCAAATTAAACACTGCTACAGCAATGATTAATAACAAAATAAAAAACATCATTTTCTTTTCTAAACTCACGGCATGAAAATATTCACCGAATTGTTGTGTCCAATTCATAACGCGAGCACTCGGGCCTAAATTTTTTGCGATTTGTTCTGATACCTTGGGTGCTGCATAAACATCTTTAATATTGGCATAAACAGCCGTCACTGCATTATTGAGTTGAAATAATCGTTGCGCATCGCTTAGATTAATAAAGGCTATACCTAAATCAAAACCGAAACCACTGCCTGCACGAAACACACCTGTTACGGTAAATCGTTTAAATCGCGGAATCACACCTGCAGGTGATAGAGTTGCTTGTGGTACAATCACAGTAATTTTATCACCCAGAACAGCATTCAATCGCGTGGCAAGCTCTTCACCCAAAATCACTCCAAAACGACCAGCGACTAAATCTTTTAACTCACCTTGAATCATTTTATCGGAAAGATGTGATACTTTCCCGTCATCTTCTGGCAAAATTCCAGTTAGCATCGCAGGTTGCACTAAACCTGAATTAGTTATCATCACTTGACCATTGATATAGGGGGTAGTACCCGTGATCACTGGCATTTTATCTAAATCACTTTGCACTTCTTTCCAATTCGATAAAGTATCCATCAGACTTGCAACAGAAATGGGTGGCACCATACTAAAGACGCGTTTTTTGATTTCTTGATCAAAACCATTCATTACCGATAAAACAGTGATTAAAACTAAAATACCTAGTGCAATACCAAACATAGACATGAGAGAAATAAACGAAATAAAATGATTACGCCTTTTTGCACGCGTATAACGAAGCCCAATAAACATTGCAACAGGTCTAAACATCTTCACCTTCTCGCATTTTTAAAACAAGTAAAAAAATTATGGGTAGTTTGCTCTGCCAATTCTACTACACTTATCCCTCGCAAATCTGCAATAAATTCTGCCACGTTACGCACATACGCCGGCTCATTCGACTTTCCGCGATAAGGAACTGGCGCTAAATAAGGAGAGTCAGTTTCAATCAATAGTCTATCTAAGGGTATGTTTTTAGCAACTTCTTGCACTTCATGCGCATTTTTGAATGTAACAATACCTGAAATGGAAATATAAAAATTCAAATCCATCGCAGCCTTGGCCGTATCCCAATCTTCCGTGAAACAATGCATGACACCGCCTATAGCTGATGCGTTTTCTTCTTTTAATATACATAATGTATCTTCTTTAGCCATTCGTGTGTGAATGATTAAGGGTTTTTTTATCTCTAAGGCAGCTCTAATGTGTTGACGAAATCTATTCTGTTGCCAGGTCAAATCACCTTCATTGCGATAATAATCTAATCCCGTTTCACCTATCGCTACAACTTTTTCATGCGTCGCAAGCGCCACTAACTCATCTTTTGTAGGCTCATGAGGAATGGCAGGATCATTAGGGTGTAATCCCACTGATACGCTAATATGAGGATAGGTATCTGCAATACGTAACAAATCTGGCAAAGCCTGCAGGATGACGCTTACGGTTAGCATATGTCCTACACCCTGTTCGGAAGCATATTCCAGGGCTTTAGACAAATCTCCGTCATAGTGAGATAAATCAAGTCTATCTAAATGACAATGTGAGTCAACAAGATACATAACGTGTCCAGGTAATCCATAGTTCTTCAAATAATAGCTGTTTATTCAAATTTAGCTTATGGAGTATTTTAATATAAATGTTTTGTACAAGATCAGCATATTTTACACTATTTTTAAGTGAAATAGCCGATGATATTTCCGCAAAAATAGCATAATAATCGCTATTAATGAGTCCTGCTTTTCCATGTGTTAAATTAAATCGCAAAAGATCACGCATCCATATCTGTAAAAGCTTCAATAAGCTAACTACATCAAAAGCTTGGCAAGTTGCAGCAAATGATAAGGGATCCAAGTGTCCACTCTTCATAGCATGCAAGCCTTGATAAAGTTCTTGACGCAATGACATGATGTTATCTGTTTGAAATGCACGCGCTGTAAGTGGAAACCCGTTCGCAAGCTCTAGTAGTAACTCAGCCTGTTGCACATGTTGTGTTTGTAGCCATGCATGAGCTATTTCTCTTGGAGGCTTATGAAACATTATTTTTTGGCAACGACTAGCAATCGTTGCGGGCAAGCGTAAACGTTGATCACTTATCAATATCAACAAGGTATTGGGTGAAGGTTCTTCGAGTGTTTTCAGTAATGCATTGGCAGCAGCTATATTCATGGCATGTGCAGGATTCAAAATCACAATTTTTAAGCCGCCTTGCATGGATGTTTCACTCACTGTTAAGACAAGCTCACGAATTTGATCAACCTTGATCACCTGCCCTGTTTCTAAAGGTTCCACCCATAGCAAGTCAGGATGAGATTGTGCTTTAACTAAGTGACAAGCATGACATGCTCCACAAGGACTTGCTTGCTTTGGTGTTACGCATAAAAGTGTTGCGGCGACAGCCTCTGCAAAATGTTTTTTCTCAAGATCGTCCGCCCCCAACAACAATAAAGCATGGGGTAATCGGTTTTTTTGCACGGCTTCCCATATTAAATTCCACTGTGGAATATGCCAGGAAAGCATGGTCATAGGCAGACTTCATCTAAAAGAGTCTTAATTTCTTGCTGTACTACGTCAAGCGGACGTGATGCATCGATGATTTTAAACCGTTTCATATCTTGTTTTGCTCTCTCTAAATAAACAGCACGAACTCTATCAAAAAAAGCTGTTTTTTCCTGTTCTATTCTGTCCTGAGGACCGCGATGTTTAGCTCGCATTAAACCAAGCGTCGGAGATGCATCCAATAATAGAGTAAGGTCCGGGCGTCTTTTCACTAACCAATCATCCAGGTTTTGAATATAAGCTAAATCTATTCCTCTACCACCACCTTGATATGCAAAACTCGCATCATCAAATCGATCACATATCACACTCTGACCAGCTTCTAAAGCAGGCATAATCACTGTTTTAATATGTTGTATTCGACTTGCAAACATGAGCAAAAGCTCCGTTTCAGGCAACATAATTTCTTCTGTAGGAGTTAGCAATATTTTTCGAATTTGTTCCGCTATGTCGGTTCCGCCCGGTTCGCGTGTAACGATAAAAGGGATATGGTGTTTTAAAAAATATTCTTTAATAAAATTTACGGCGGTTGATTTACCTACACCTTCTATGCCTTCGATGGTAATAAACAAATTTTTTTCCTCAATGGCTGACTATTTTTACAAGATAATGCCTAATCAAGTTTTCATTAAAAAAATTTATATTTATTTTATTCGCTTCCGTCACTGCTACTTGATGCTCGATATAAGTATCTGAAAACTGATGAGACCCATTGCCGCGCGCAACATAATATAAATATGAAATATTTTCAGGATGCAGAGCTGCCATAATAGAAACTAACCCAGGCATAGCAATAGGAGATGGTGGTAAGCCTTTATGGACATAAGTATTATAAGGTGTATTTTCAGTCAAATCTTCTTTACGAATTTTACCCGTATAGCGCAAGCCCATGCCATAAATCACTGTAGGATCGACTTGTAACAACATGTCTTTACGTAATCGATTAATCAAAACGCCAGCAATAACTGGACGTTCATCATTAAAATAAGCTTCTTTTTCAATTAATGAAGCTACTATAAGCGCTTCATCAGGATTTTTATAGGGTAGATTCACTGAACGTGATTTCCATGCGAGATATAATTTTGCCTGCATAGCTTGAAAAGCACGCTTGAGAACAACCGTATCCATGGTACCTGGTGCAAAATAATAAGTATCTGGATAAAACCGTCCCTCAGGCAAAACCCCAGGTTGACCTAAATGTATCATGATTTCTTGATCTGTCATCCGTTCTAGTGAATGCCGCAAACTATTTTCTTGCAGCATGGCATATCTTACATCCTTAAAACTCCAACCAGGAATAATAGTAAATGCATGATAAACCAGACCCGTACCGGTTACCATTTGATGTAACATGCTAGAAGGCGTTGTACCTTTAGCAAATAAATATTCACCTGCTTTTAATTTTGGAGCGTCCCCTCGGTATCGAATCAATAATTGCATGTAATGCGGATAACGAACAATACCCTTAAGAGTAAGATCATTGATGACGGCCTTTAGAGAACTGCCGGGTTCTACTGTATATTTATAACCTTGTTGATCTTTAATAAGCGGCGCATACAGAAAATGAATCCACGTCACAGCGAATACTAAACATAGTATGAAAAATGTTATTAAAATAGGTTTCGCTATACGTCGTCTAATCATGTTCCTTTATCCGGCTAAACAACAAACTGCCATTTGTTCCGCCGAACCCAAATGAATTAGACAATGCAGTAT
This sequence comes from Gammaproteobacteria bacterium, assembly GCA_013288655.1. Taxonomy (GTDB): domain Bacteria; phylum Pseudomonadota; class Gammaproteobacteria; order DSM-16500; family DSM-16500; genus JABDBK01. Next base: position 79,469 of record JABDBK010000003.1, read on the forward strand.
CAATAAGCATTTTCTGAGATTCATGTGGAACAAAATTTAAATCGCAACCATCACTAGGATTATCAAGATTAATAGTAGGCGGTGCTACTTGATCTCGAATTGCTAAAATACTAAAGATAGCTTCAACTGCTCCAGCCGCGCCTAATAAATGCCCTATCATAGACTTGGTGGAACTTATTGCTAATTTATAGGCATGATCACCAAAACTACGCTTAACAGCTAAAACTTCTAATTCATCACCTACAGAAGTAGAAGTACCATGTGCATTGATGTAATGCACTTCTTCGGGCTTTACTCCTGCATCTTTTAATGCATTATTCATAGCATTTGCAGCACCCAAACCTTCCATATGAGGTGTGGTAATATGAGATGCATCAGCACTCATACCAAAACCCACTAATTCAGCATAAATTTTGGCGCCGCGTTTTTTAGCATGCTCATAATTCTCGAGCACAATCACACCTGCACCATCACCTAATACAAAACCATCCCTATCTTTGTCCCAGGGACGACTGGCCTTTTCTGGTGCATCATTGCGTGTAGATAGCGCGCGCATCGAAGCAAATCCACTGATGCCTAATTTAGTCGTTGCCATTTCCGAACCACCAGCTAGCATAACATCTGCTTCACCATAAGCAATCGATCGTGCTGCTAGACCTATATTATGTGTACCTGTTGTGCATGCTGTCACAACAGCAATATTAGGCCCTCGCAAACCAAACATGATAGATACATTACCGGCAATCATATTAATGATAGCGGATGTGATAAAAAATGGAGACACTTTACGTGGACCTGATTCAATCAACATTGAATGCGCTTTTTCAATCATAGGTAAGCCGCCAATACCCGAACCTATGGCGACTCCTATACGATCTGCGTTGTCTTCCGTGACTTTAATACCTGAATCTTTAAATGCTTGAATAGCAGCTGCAATGCCATACTGTATGAACATATCACGTTTGCGTGCATCTTTTTCAGACATATAAGACAGAGGGTCAAAATTTTTGACCGTAGCACAAATACGTGCGCTCAAATCTGATGCATCAAAATGTTCAATCAAACGTACACCGCTTTCCCCAGCCAAAATAGCTTTCCAGGTTTCTTCTACGGTAAGTCCAACTGGTGTGACCATGCCTAAGCCTGTCACAACCACACGCTGCTTATTCAAGTTTTGACTCCTGTGTATCATCACTATTCTTTGGTGTGTGCGCCCATATGGGAATTAATGTAATCAATGGCTTGTTGGATAGTCGTAATTTTTTCTGCATCTTCATCAGGAATTTCTGTTTCAAATTCTTCTTCTAATGCCATCACTAATTCAACGGTATCTAAAGAATCTGCGCCTAAATCATCAACAAAAGAGGAATCATTAGCGACTTCTTCTTCTTTAACACCTAATTGCTCGACAACAATTTTTTTAACACGCGCTTCAATACTACTCATAACACCTATTTCCCCTTATTTAATAATAGAATTCCAACACGTAGAGTAGATCCCGGATAAAAGCATTCCGGGATAACGACTCTTCTGATATAAGCACATAAAAAACATGTGGTTATATCGAATTCACGTTAGTTTATGTAAAAACACAAAACTTGCAAGTTGAATTTTACTAGAAAAACCTGCTAAGGCATATACATTCCGCCATTTATGTGCAAAGTTTGCCCAGTTATGTAACCTGCGGCCTCAGATGCCAAGAACACCACCGCAGCTGAAATATCATTCACATGCCCCAAACGTTGAATAGGAATACGCGCTAACAATGCTTTTTGCTGTTCTTCCGGCAAACTACGCGTCATATCGGTATCAATAAAGCCAGGCGCTATCGCATTTACTGTGATCTCCCTGGAACCTACTTCTTGTGCTAAAGATTTAGTGAACCCAATAAGCCCTGCTTTTGCTGCAGAATAATTCACTTGTCCTGGGTTGCCTATACTTCCAACCACTGAACTTATATTGATAATTCTTCCAAAGCGAGCTTTTAACATATCTCTCAAACAAATTTTTGTGATCCGAAAAACCGAGTTTAAATTTGTTTCAATGACAGAATCCCATTCTTCATCCTTCATGCGTAATAATAAATTATCCCGTGTAACAGCCGCATTATTGATTAATATCGAAGGCATCGCATATTGTTCTTTGATTTTTGTAAATAGCGCATCAATAGACTCTTGATGAGCAACATTCAACACCATACCCGAACCTTGAATATGCGCAGCTTTGAATCCTTCAGTAATTTTTTCAGCGCCCTGATCTGTCGTCGCAGTACCAATGACTGTGGCACCTTCTCGCCCAAGAGCTAGAGCGATTGCATGACCTATTCCACGGCTTGCGCCTGTAACGAGTGCAACTTTATCTAACATACTATCTCCTACTCTGCTACTAATAGAGTTTGTAAACTATTCAAATCCGCTGTTTGAGCCAACTCCATGTCAGGCGTAATCCTTTTCACTAATCCTGTTAACACTTTACCCGGGCCGCATTCAATAATCGTATTGATACCTAATGTTTCAAATTTCTTAATAATTTCAACCCAGCGCACAGGATGATAAAGCTGTCTAACTAAACCATCTCGTATTGCTTCAGGCGTTTCATATGGCAAAACATCAACATTATTGATCACGGGAATAATGGGTTGTTTTATCGAAAGTGATTTTAATAATTGTTCTAATTTTTGAGAAGCAGGCTTCATTAATTTACAATGTGAGGGAACACTCACAGGAAGAGATTTTGCTAAGCGAGCACCTTTTTCTTTTGCGAGAACAATAGCACGTAGAACTGCAGCTTTAGTGCCTGCGATAACCACCTGACCTGTGCTATTATAATTTGCAGGAGCTAAAACTTCATTATTCAATACTGATTGTTCACATAGATCACGAACCACATCATCATTTAAACCAATAATTGCAGCTAACGCACCCTCTCCCAAAGGCACTGCTTCTTGCATGTATTCACCACGTGCTGCAACTAAGGTAATACCATCCTGAAAGGATAAAGATTCTGCGCAAACTAAAGCGGTATACTCTCCTAAACTATGACCTGCAAGCAAAACAGGTTGAATCGTCGAATGATTTTTTAGAATACGCCAAATAGCAAAAGATGCCGCGAGCAAAGCTGGCTGTGTATACACGGTACGATCGAGCATCTCAGCAGGTCCTTCTTGTACCACACACCACAAGTCATAACCTAACACAGTCGAGGCTTCATCAAATGTTGTTTTAACTTCTGAATATTCTTTAGCGATATCAGCTAACATGCCAATAGCTTGAGAACCTTGCCCTGGAAAAACAAAACCTATTTTTTTCGTCATTATAAAATCCTAATATTTAATCAAGGCAGAACCCCAAGCCAAACCTCCCCCGAATCCCTCAAGCAATAACAAATCGCCTCG
>JABDBK010000004.1 GCA_013288655.1 Gammaproteobacteria bacterium
AAAAAAAACTTCCAGCGAGGGGGCTTCCAATTCTAGTTCATTAGCTGTTTTTGCGTTTTTCTTATTTAATAACTCTAATATTTTATGTATATCAGCAGACCCTGGACGTTTATTATAATAATTTTTCACAAAATCCATGATAGTATGGCGCTTATAGTTTGAAAGATACGCCGTATTTATATCAATATCAGGTACTGCCTTATCTCCCTGCTTGTTTAATAAATCATAAACTATTTTCCATTGCTTGGATTTAGCCGCACGCCATATAAGTGGTATGGATTCTTTGGGGTGACAATTAATATACAACTCTTGTCTTTCTACTAATGCTTTAACAAGGTTCCATGTTATGTTTTTAGGCAGAGTATAAATGTAATGTTCTAACGTAAAATAATCTATCTTTACACCAAAGTTAATTAATTGTTCAGCGGCATCATAAGACTTTCTACTAAGCATAGCCTGAAGCATAGTTCTTCCTTGATATGGTCCACTTGAAATAGGAGTATTGAATTGTCTAAACAGAGAATGATGAATATCAGTGTCAAACCGACACTTTGAGCTCACATACGGCATTAAATCCTCGAGTATTTTCCATTGATTAGCGGAAACAAGATCCCTGATCACAAAAGATTCTATGGTTGTTACACGACAGATAATTAACAAACTAACAATATCCCACTTTTTCTGTTCAGTGGCTACATGCATGACGGTTTTTCCTTGATGCACCCCGCTTGGAAAAGGCATATCAAAATGCACGCTATGCTCAGGTTTAGAATAAAATATGACCCTCCTAAGAGCGTCCCAATCTGCTGTATTGACTAACTCCAATAATGTTTTTTCATCACACTTATAAAGTCTAATATTGTCTTGAGAAAAACTGGATGGCATAAAAGGTAAAGAAGATAAGTTATGATCATAAGAATCGGGCGGCATAAAAGATAAAGAAGATGATAAGCTATCATCGCTAGGCTTCTTTTCATCCGGTGTATAGGATGATGGTGTGTGATAATCACGCAGCTCTGGCGTGAGGAAATTTAACCAACTCTCAGTATTTCTAAGCATAATTTATTAGACCTCGTTATTTGATTTATTTTTGTGTAACCTTAAATTAATTGAATAAAAGAAATATCACGTATTTATTTTTGTGTCAATTCGATGGGCTATAGGAGAAGTTATGGGAAGAATAGCTTAATTATTGCCCATAATAAAAAATTTATAGCCGATTATACCGGCGATTATTAAATAAACATAAAAATTTATTTACTTACTCCTTGCATGATGATAAAAATTGGCACTAAATTGGGACGGTAGTAAATATTCATGCAACTTAAGCCTGCACAATTAATTTTAGAGACCGGGGAAGTGTTCTACGGTCAGTCTCCTGTAAAACAGAACGGCGAATATTTCGGGGAAGTTGTCTTTAATACCGGAATGACGGGTTACGTCGAATCATTGACGGATCCATCTTATACAGGCCAAATATTAGTCTTTACTTATCCACTTATTGGAAATTATGGCGTTACCATCCCATCCACCTGGGAGTCGAACCAGATTCATGTTAAAGGCGTTATCATGTCTGAGTTGGCAGCTCATTACTCCAGTCATAGTGCGCAAAAATCCCTAACAGAATGGCTAGTTGAAAATGACATACCTTGTTTGATAGGCGCTGACACGAGAGCGATAACGAAACGTTTACGCACTCATGGCGTGATTCCCGGTGCGATCGCACCGATAGATGATAAACCAAAAACCTTCGAAGATTTTTCAGGCATTGATTGGGTCAGCAAAGTCTCGATTAAAGAACCTAAGATGTATGGTTCAGGTAAAAAATTGGTTATTGCTGTCGATTGCGGCATGAAAGAAAATATTATTCGTTGTTTGTCGCAATTGCCTATACGGATTAAACGTGTTCCCTACAATTATGATTTTACCCATGAAGCATTTGATGCTGTTTTTGTTTCAAATGGGCCGGGCGATCCTGTCCATTGTAAAGAAACGATCGCTATTTTGAAAAAAGTAATGGCAGCTAAAAAACCGACATTCGGTATTTGTCTAGGCACACAATTAATGGCATTGGCGATAGGCGCAAAAACTTATAAACTGCCATTTGGCCATAGAGCACACAATCAACCCTGTCTTGAGCTTTCATCAGGACGTTGTTTTTTGACCTCGCAAAATCACAGTTATGCTGTGGATGAGACAACATTACCTAGCGATTGGCGTGTGTCTTTCCGAAACTTAAATGATCAAAGTGTTGAAGGTATTGAACATGAATCCTTACCTTTCTTTTCCGTGCAATTTCATCCGGAAGCGGCCCCAGGTCCATTAGATACACAGTGGTTATTTCAAAAATTCTACGATTCGATAAAAGAGTAAGATGTTATGCGTTTTACGGGTAAAAAAGTTTTAATTCTTGGGTCAGGCGGATTAAGAATTGGGCAAGCCGGTGAATTTGATTATTCAGGTTCACAAGCCATTAAAGCGTTAAAAGAAGAAGGCATTCAAACTGTTCTTGTTAATCCCAATATAGCGACCGTTCAAACCGATGCTGAGATGGCAAATGAAGTGTATTTGCAGCCTTTGAATCCAAAAACCGTGACACGCATTATAGAAAAGGAAAAGCCAGATGGCGTATTGCTGGGTTTTGGCGGCCAGACAGCATTAAATCTTGGGCTTGCCTTGGATCAAGCAAAAATTTTCGCGAAACATCATATTGCTGTGTTGGGTACGAGTACTTCAGCGATTCGTATGACGGAAGATAGAGAGCTTTTTAAAAAGGAGCTTGATAGCATTGGGATTAAATCACCTAAAAGTATTTGTGTCACTTCTATCGAAGAAGCCTTAAAAGCAGCGGATCAAATAGGCTATCCTGTGATGATGCGTTCTGGTTTTTCACTGGGTGGTTTAGGTTCAGGGAAAGTTGCATCACGTGAAGAGCTTACGCGTCGCGCAAAAGAATCTCTGGGTGTGGTTTCTCAAATTTTGATTGAAGAATACTTATTAGGTTGGAAAGAGTATGAATATGAAATCGTGCGCGATCATGCGGGCAATGCGCTGACCATTTGTAATATGGAAAACCTTGATCCCATGGGAGTTCATACGGGGGAAAGTATTGTTATTGCTCCCGCGCAAACACTCAATAATCATGAACATCAAGCGTTACGTAATATGGCACTTAAAGTCGCTAATCATTTTAATATTGTAGGCGAATGTAATATACAATTTGCTATTAACCCGCTTAATGGAGATTATCGTGCGATTGAAGTAAACGCAAGATTATCACGCTCGAGTGCTTTGGCCTCAAAAGCAACGGGATATCCGCTTGCATTTGTTGCAGCAAAACTTGCATTAGGTTATCAATTGCATGAAATTACGAATAGCGTGACTCGAAAAACATGTGCTTTTTTCGAACCGGCACTGGATTATGTCGTAGTAAAAATTCCAAGATGGGACACTCACAAATTAAAAGCGGCTGATCGTACCATCGGTTCCGAAATGAAAAGTGTTGGCGAAGTCATGAGTATAGGCCGCTCGTTTCCTGAAGCTTTGCAAAAAGCAGTAGGGATGTTAAATATAGGCGCGTCCAGTCTGGGCGATTATCCCTATGACATTGAAAATCCACGCTTTGAAATTGAATTTCCAACGGACAGACGTTTGTTTGCGCTTTATCGATTTTTTCTTCAAGGCGGAACTGTTGAGCAAGCTCATGCATTGAGTAAAATTGACCCCTGGTTTTTACATCATATTCATTATATAAGCTTGCTCGAAAAAGAGATCACGCAGTGTCCCCGCGCAGGCGGGGATCCATTTACAACGCTGTCGAGTAAATTATTGTTAAAAGCAAAACAAGCGGGCTTTTCTGATAAATTATTAGGTAAATTAACAGGACAATCTGAAATTTTTGTTAGAGAACAGAGAAAGACTGCAAAAATATTACCTTATGTGAAACAAATTGATACTTTAGCCGGTGAATTTGAAGCAACAACCAATTATCTTTATATGACTTATCATGCTGCTGAACATGATATTAAACCAAGCAGTGAACGGCCTGTTTTGGTCTTAGGTTCTGGACCGTATGCTATAGGTTCTTCTGTTGAATTTGATTGGTGTGCGGTGAACACTTTACGTACCTTACGTAAGATGGGCAAAAATGCGATTTTAATTAATTCGAATCCAGAAACAGTTTCAACGGATTATGACGAGTCAGATCGTTTGTACTTCGAACAACTCACATTCGAACGTGTACAGGATATTGCGGATTTTGAAAATCCATTCGGCGTGGTGGTTTCTGTAGGCGGTCAAATTGCGAATAATTTAGCAACACCTTTGTCTGATGCGGGATATCCTATTTTAGGTACCTCACCTCAGAATATTGATCAAGCAGAAAATCGTGAAAAATTTTCTGCCTTGTTGAATCAACTTGATATAGCTCAACCTGCCTGGATCCGCGTAACAAGTTTAGAAAAAGCAAAGGAATTTGCAAATCTTGTCGGTTATCCTGTATTGATTCGTCCTTCCTATATTCTTTCAGGATCGGCAATGAATGTTGCACACCATCATGATGATTTAAAAGAATATTTGCAGCAAGCAGCTTTGGTCTCTAATGAATTCCCCGTCGTGATTTCAAAATTTATTATCGATGCTAAAGAATTAGAAGTGGATGGTGTTGCACTTGATGGCCGCATTGTGATTGAAGCCATTACCGAACACATTGAAAATGCAGGCGTACATTCGGGAGATGCGACCTTAGTCATTCCACCGCAGCGTCTTTATCTGGAAACGATTCGCCGCACGAAAAAAATTACGGCTCAAATCGCAGCAGCATTACATATTACCGGACCATTCAATATTCAATTTATTGCAAAAAACAATCATATCCAGGTGATAGAATGTAATTTGCGTGCATCACGTTCTTTCCCGTTTGTGTCAAAAGCGACAGGCCATAATTTTATTGAAATAGCCGCAAAAGTCGTATTGGGCGAATATATACAGGAACGTTACGAAACCCTGGAACTCGATTATGTAGGCGTAAAAGCACCGCAATTTTCTTATAACCGTCTAAAAGGCGCTGATCCTGTCGCACATGTTGAAATGGCCTCGACGGGTGAGGTCGCGTGCTTGGGTGAAAATCTTCATGATGCCTATTGGCGTTCATGGTTGTCGACGGAACAAACAGTTGCAGGTAAACGAATTTTAGTTTCTATTGCAAATGCGCATAAACAAAAATTGTTGAATTATTTTAGTCAGCTTGAAGAAAAAGGCTGGGAAATTTATAGCACGGGCGGCACGCATTCATTTTTATCAAAAAGCGGTGTAGGTTCTTATTTCGTTTATAAAACCAGCGAAAAAGTGGAGCCTAATATTCGAAGTGTAATTGCAAATCGTAAAGTGGATTTAATTATTAATATTCCTACCAATCAAAGTTCACAATCACAAACGGATGGATTTTCTATTCGCCGCATGGCGATAGATCACCATATTCCGCTGATTACTAATATCCAAAGTGCGCAAATTATTTTGCAGTGCTTGATTGATCTTTATGAAACGGATTTGCCGGTGAGGTCGTGGCGGGAAATAGTGCGGGCTTAAAATTTCTAAAACTCACCTTGTAATATTTCAGATTCGCCCATCCAATAACATAATAGAGGAGCCGGTATTAACATGATTTTGGTATTTGGATTTTTTATTTCTTTTAATAAACCAAAATCGGATAAAGATTTAGTAATAACATACCCAATGTTTGCTGATTTAGTTTCGCAAAAATGTAGTAATCCTTTTAAGTCACGTACTCCTGTATGTTGAAAACGATATTTCACTTCAAAAGGGATGATTTCACTGCCAAGCTCAGCAATTAAGTCCACTTCTTTTTCAGATTTATCTCGCCAATAGGTAAAGCGAAGACTTTGTGCATAATATCTTGTGTAGATATGTTTAAAAACGGCAGTTTCGGTGGCAATACCTAAATCACCAGGATCATCGAATGCAGTTTTGCCTTTCATGAGTACGGCTGGAGCGATTGCGGCATCTGCAAGATATACTTTATATCTCGCGCGAAGAATTTCTTTGCCATAACCAAAAGGGGGAAGTCGATATATTAAGTGTGTTGCTTCTAATAATTCAATAAAATGTAATATCGTTTGTTGAGCTATTTTTAGATTGCTTCCTAGTGTAGCCATATCAAGCAAGCCGCCACCATGCATGCAGAGATATAAAAATGTCATCTCAAGCTCAAGGACTCTACGTACGCCAAAAAGAACAGTCATGTCGCGTTTTAAAACTTTATCAATAATATCATCACGTAGTAGTCGATGTGCTGATGTAATATTATCTATCAGTGCAACTTGAGGAAATCCACCACGCATTAAATATTCATGAAAGTGTCCAACATAAGGTTCTGATATCTCAGTAACATGATAAAAATCTTTTTGTGACCAAGTAAATAAATCACGTAAAGATTTAAGCTGCGGAAGTGTGGGGAGCGAAGATGACAATCTTTTTAAATGAAGGTATTCATAAAATGAGAGTGTAGAAAGTCTAATAGTATGCCATCGGCCAACGCCTGATTCTTGTTGTGTATGCAATAAAGGCATAGCAGAGCCAGTAAACACAATTCTACGATTTTTATTAAAATCGACCTGATGCTTAATCCAGGTACCCCAATCTTGAATATTTTGTGCTTCATCTAAAAAAAGGTATTCATATGCCCCAGTTTTTGGTTGGCGTTCTCTCCAAGCTTCTAAAACTAAATCAATACCAGCAAGTTTTATAATGGGATGGTCGAAGGTTATATAGAGAATGTTTGCGGCAGGTATGCCATCATCAAGCAGTTTGTTGATAATTTGAAGCAAGAGAGTTGTTTTACCAACCTGGCGTGCCCCTGAAAGTAATACGGCTCTTGGTGCTGGCGGATTTTGAACCCAGCTAAATAATTCATGAAAAGCTGCTCTTTTCCATGATGGAAGATCAGCAATAGGTTCAGCTTTCCACCAAGGATTAAAGGTAGCAAGAGTTTTTATAAGTTCATATTTAGGTATATTCATAACTATACTTTAGCTAAATTATGTTTTTAATGCAACTATACTTTAGTTATTTATCAATTTTAACTAAAGTATACTTTAGTTATTTCATAATATATTGATTAATCGAAGAATTTTTTCGCCTAAATTTTAATACAGTTGATTTTTTAATTCCTGTTGTTATACTACAAATGTAGCTAATTAATACTTTTGTGGGTAATCAATATGGGCGTTCCTATTCGAATTGATGAAAATATTTATAACGAAGCTAAGAAAGTAGCTAGCGCGGAGTTTCGTTCTATCCCTAACCAAATTGAGTATTGGGCAATGATTGGAAAATGCGCGCTCGATAATCCTGATCTTCCTATAGAGTTTGTGAAAGACTTATTAATTTCAAAGCATCAAGATCGGTCATTAGCAGAAGCTTTTAAATTCGAGGACGAGAGTGACTAATATTATTGTTAAACAAATGCCTGCTTTTAAAAAAGCCTACAAAAAGCTTCATACCAATGAAAAATCTTCAGTTAACGATGCTATTCGCAGCATTATTCAGAATCCCATAATAGGCGAAGAAAAAAAGGGAGATCTAGCCGGGGTTTTTGTCTACAAATTCAAAATACACCATCAGGAAATACTGTTAGCATATGAATGGAATCCACGAGAGAGATTACTTCTCGCGCTTGGTGTTCATGAAAATTTTTATCGCGATCTAAAAAAGAAGAAATAGTTATTATTCAATAGGTTGTGATTGCTAACTATTTTGTCATATTTTATTAATAGCAGTAACATCTGTGCAGCAAATATGCTACAATTTTTAAATATAGAGCAAAATACGGACATTTCTTGAAGGCCAGAGATATTTATGCAAAGAGATCAAAAAAAAGACCAGGAAGACATGCATCATCCTTTTCAGGATGCGCCTCCTTGTACGTACCCAAAACCTGGAGCAACATGGGATGAGTATGCATGGAGTGTGCTTGCCCGCCGTAATCAATGGCAGGCGCTAAAAGATCCCAATTTTAAGACATTTATTTTACCTTTTGCAGATAAAATCGAAGCTTTTTTGAAACATGCGGCTGCTTCTGATAAATCTGCAGATGAATTATTCGATCCATTGTGGAATGAAATACAAAAAACTACTTTTAAAAAAGCTTGGGATACTTTCAAAAATAATCCGACTCATTTTAAATCATTTTTATTAAAGTGCCCCTCTCTTTTACACTTAGGCAGAGATGCCTATCAAAAATCACTTTATAGAGGTGCTGAGAAAAATTTGGCTGCGGCTGTGGAGTTTCATAAACATGGAATAACTCAAGCAGGCTTTGATGATTATTTTAAGTGTATGCGAAATCATAAAAAACACGATAACATCCCAGATATCTTAATGACATGTAAAGATATAGGTTACGATGAAGGCACTTATTATTTGACTAAACTTTCATCTACCGATCCAAAAATGGCTACTGTAGGATGCATAGTCGGTTGTTGTCATCATATTGAAGGAAACTTTCTTCCTGCTGTTCAATATTCGATTGAAAATCCTAATAGCGGGCTCTATGTTATTCGTAAATTCAAAAAAATAGGCGTTTTTTCAGAAGAAGATCCTATAGTATCTTATACCTGGGTTTGGAAAAGTCATAATAATGCAGTGCTGGTATTGGACTCCATAGAATTTTTAAAAAAAATGGGCCATGGCGAAACAAAAGATGTCCATTTTAAACAAAATATAGATATTTGGCTTGCATTGTATCGAAAGTTGGCGGAAGTTTTAGTGAAAAATCCTGAATATGGGATTTTTAAAGTAACCGTTGGAGGAGGGCACACACCTCCAAGAATAGGTTTGTCTGGAGGAAGCATATTTACACTAGCAAAATTACCTGCTGATTATTATGCGGTGCGTTACAGCTCTGCAAAGAATAGACAAAGGTTATTAGCTATTCGTAGTTTTCCATTATCTGCTTTGTATACCTTGAATGTGGGTGACCCAGAAAATAATCCTACAAGAGAAAAAGCCAAAAAAGAATTAGATGATTTTATGCATTCAGAAAATGCTATGCAATTTATTCAATTTATAATTATGGATTGTGATTTAAATAAAAATAATTTAGATCACGTAACTGGTGACCTCGTAGCTTTGGATGTTATTAATACTTTACATACTTATTTAGTGAATGATCAACAAAAAGAGTTTTTTGAAAAGTGTTGTCGTATTAGATTTTCCAAGGATGGAAATGATGCAGTAGATGCAGCAGCAACAGCTGGTAACATAAAACATATTCAATGGCTAATGCAATACGGTGTGGATTTACATGCTCAAGAAACAAAAAGTATCGTATTAGATAAAGCAGTTAAAGAAGATTGGAGACCATTGATAGAATGGTTAGTAAGAGAGCAAGGATTTAGAGGTGATGTTAAAAATCAATCAGGTAAAACTGCATTATTTATCGCTGCAGAATATAACAGAGAAGCAACCGTTAAATTTTTCATTGAAGAAGCATTACATTCTCATCAACCTTTAGATTTGAATGCAAAAAATCCGGATGGTGATCCTTTATTGCATATAGTCACGCGTAAAAATAATTTGAACCTCTTGAGATTCTTAACACAACAAAAGGGCATGCAGCTTCATATCTTGGATGAAGAGGGCCATACGGCATTTCATATTGCCGCTATGTACAATCATTGGGATATTTTTAAATGTTTAGTAGAAACACAGGTAGAACAAGGAATGGATTTGAATATCAAAGATAAAAATCAAGAAACCCTATTGCAATTGGCGGCTTATTATAAACAATGGGGTGTAGTAGCATATTTGATACAACAAAAAAATATTATATTGGATGCGCCTAATATGGACGGAGATACCGTATCAGATTTGGCCGCTCGTTCGGGTAAAGAAGACATTGTGAGGAGTATTTCGGAACGTTTAGAGGCGAAGCCCAGGTGTAATTTAATGTAATGAAATAATCCTTGATCCTAATTATTATTAATCAATAGTATAACAACGCCCCTCTAAAATCGTATAAACCGGCCAGCCTTTTAACTCATGCCCCGCAAACGGAGACCATCCACATTTCGTTTTAAGTTTGCTTTCATCAACTTTTTTTATTTTATTGAGATCAACTAAAACCATGTCATCATTCTCCGCAAGATGGAAAATTTTCCGTGCTCTTTCTGATGTCAGTGAAATAATTTCCTGGAGCAATAATAAATTTTGATGATAGGCATTCAATAAGAGCGGAAGAGTCGTTTCAATGCCCGGCATACCTGATGGGCATTGTCCATAAGGTTTTTCTTTTTCGTGAAGTGTATGCGGCGCATGGTCCGAGCCTATGGTATCAATAATGCCTTCATGAATGGCATTAAACAATTCGATATGATGTTCACTCAAACGTAAGGGCGGGTTGACTACGGCACGTCCTTTTAGCGTCTCATAATTTGATTCATCGAGAAATAAATGGTGCGGCGTTGTCTCTGCAAAGACAGGCAAACCTTCTTGTTTGGCAGATTTGATTAAGGCAAGTTCAGGTTTGCTTGAAACATGTAAAATATATAAACGTGTACCATATTTTCGAGTTAAGCTTATCGCTTTTTCAACGGCTGTACGCGCCACTTCAATATTTCGTATGACAGAATGTGCGGCATAAGTCATAGGGCCTTTGTAATTAGCTTTGGATTCTTGTAGGAGATGTTCATCTTCTGCATGCACGGCTACGATTAAATTATTTTTTGCGGCAATTTCAAATACCGCATGCAAGCTTTCGTCATCATCAATCACAAGATCGCCCGTGCTGCATCCCATAAATACTTTTATGCCAATAACATCTTTTGCAACCAAAGGGATTTGATTAAAATGTTGTTTATCAGCTCCAAAGAAAAGTTGATAACGTAACGGAATACCGATTTCTTTTAATTGCGCATTAATAATAGCATGTTTATCTTTAAGTCTTGATTCAGTAATAGTAGGTGGAAGTGTGTTAGGCATATCAAATACCGTCGTATATCCACCGGCAATAGCAGCTTTAGCAGCAGTACGCCAATCTTCTTTGTGTTCGAGACCAGGGGTCCTGAAATGTACATGTGGATCAATCAGTCCAGGCAATATCGTTAAGCCATCAGCCTTGATCGTGATGTCATCGGAGCTTTGAATAGATAAATCGATCACATTGCCATCGATAGTTTGAGCATTTTTAAGATGAATCATATTAATGTTCCTCGTTATATTTTCGTAAGTACGACATAACTATAACTTGTTAATCTTGCAATAGGATATTTGAGTAATAATCGAGTTGTTAAATTGGAAATCCAATGTAACATACCCATATTTTTAAAATAATCATGTCCAAAAAAACCTGTGTAAGCATCCACTCTATATCCAAGTTGTTGCAATATATTAATTTGTTTTTTTGTTGGGCCATAACACATGCTGTAATACGCCGGAAATTTTCCATGATTACCCATGTTGTTTCTTTCTTTGGAAATATAAGATAAAAGTTTTAATGAAAATGATTCAGGTACGATTTTATTAAGCGTAAAAGGTAAAGAATAAAGCGTTGGGAAAAAATGAAAAGCCATACCGCCTGGTTTTAGAAGCTGCTTTATATTTTGATGAAATGTTATGCCGTGCATCACATGTTCTGCTAGCATTTTGCTAAATATCAAATCATAATCTTTTCCAAGATGATCGATGTTATCGCTCGTAATATCACCCATAACTTTACTATAACCTTCCGGCGCTTTGGAAAGTTCTTCAGCCGAAACATCTAAAACAACATATTCCAGATCATGTTGTTCAATGAACGAAAGCGGCAGCAGGGGATTTGCTCCGCCGCCTATTTCGCAGATTTTTTTTAGATTTTTTCGTATAATCAAGTCGGTCAAATAAGAATAGTGATTATTCCAGGCTTCTTGATGATGTTTGTACGTAATTTCCATTGGAATACCTTTTTTAAATGGATCCCGGATAAACAAAAAGCGTTTTCCGGGATAACGATCTTCTGATATAAGCACAAAAAAACATTGTGCTTATATCGAATTCACGTTAAATAATAACTTTGACTTTATCTCTGTCAAAAGATTTCTCGCAATAATGACAAATCAGTTGTATGTGTTTTCCCTGCTCTTGAATAATAAAATGACTTTCGATAGGCTCATTGTGAGTAATACACACAGGGTTTGGACAGACAAAAATATTGATGATGGCCTTAGGTAGATGCGTATTTATTTTTTGCGTGACTTCAAAATCTTTGATGATATTAATCGTAGCTTCAGGCGCAAAGGTCACGATTTCATTAGCTTCATCATTCGTCAGCACACGATTTTCAATTTTAATAAGATCTTTTAATCCCAAAAGTTTGCTAGGTAAATTTAAACCTAAGGTCACTTTATTTTTTTGACTATCCAACACTCGCAATAATTTCATAATGCGCAGCGCTTGTCCGGCGCGAATATGATCGATCACGGTTCCATTGTTAATGGCTGAAACAGAAAGTGTTTTTGTCATGGTAATTGCTCATTTAAAAGTAAGGCCAATAAAGCTTGTCGTACATACACAGCATTTGCAGCTTGATTAAAGTAATGTGCATAAGGCGTTGCATCAACGCCAGTGACAATTTCATTAAGACGCGGCAGGGGGTGGAGAATTTTTAAATTAGATTTTGCGTGGTGTAAATGTTCAGGCGTTAATATGTAATGATCTTTTACAAGCTGATATTCTGCCTGGCTAAAACGTTCTTGCTGAATACGTGTCATATAAAGAATATCAATTTTTGGGATAACTTCTTCTATGGAACGGTGAAATGAAAAACGTATGCCTTGTTTTTTTAAAATATCGCAAATCGGTTCAGGTAATGTGAGTATTTCCGGAGAAACCAGGTATAAGCGTACATCAAATAACATGCAAATTTCTGCAAAAGAATGAATAGTGCGTCCGTATTTCAGGTCACCTACCAGGGCTATGCTTAAACCATCGAGGCGTTTTTGGCATTCATTGATGGTAAAAAGATCAACTAAAGCTTGGGTAGGATGTTGATTTGCGCCATCGCCGGCGTTGATAACCGGTTTATCGGAAATTTCTGCAGCCAGACGTGCCGCACCTTCGCGTGTGTGGCGTATAACGATCAAATCAGCATATTCAGAAACCACTTTGATAGTGTCATGCAATGTTTCGCCTTTCTTTATGGATAAATTTTCATCACTGGAGAAGCCTAAAACATGACCGCCTAAACGTAATGCGGCAGATTCAAAAGATAATCGCGTGCGGGTTGATGGCTCGAAAAAGCATTGCGCAATGATCTTGTCTTTGATTAAATTTGATACGGGATGTTGTTTAAGCTTACTTGCAGTATCGAGAATATGTTGTATATTTTCGAGTGATAAATCTTTTGTCGATAATATATCGCGTTGATACATGGTATTTGCCATACGTAGACCCTAAGTCAGTTGCTTTTAGTCGGATATTATGCTGGAATTACCTAGTAAATGGCATCCCTCGTTTGCATTTTTTGTAAATCGCATTCAATCATTATTTGTACACACAGTCAATGAAGAAATTACGGTATAATATATGTTCTTTAATTTAGGATAACTATCATGAATTACAAACCTTTGATGCTAATGCTGTATAAAATTGGCGCTGTTAAGTTTGGTGATTTCACACTCAAAAGCGGCGAGCAGTCAAAAATATACATTGATCTACGTCAGATAGTATCTTACCCCGATGTGCTAAAAGCAGTGGGCGAGGCTATGTGGCAACAAGTGAGCGGCGAACCGTTCGAAGTGATTTGCGGCGTGCCTTATACCGCACTCCCTATTGCGACCTGTATTTCCTTGCAACAAAATATTCCTATGGTCATGCGTCGTAAAGAAAAAAAAGAGCACGGTACTAAGCAAACGATTGAAGGTAATATTAAAACAGGTCAACGTTGTTTAATCGTAGAAGATATTATTACTTCGGGTGCTAGCATACTCGAGACCGCAGATGATCTAGAAGTTGCGGGTTTAAAGGTTAGAGATGCTGTGGTATTAATTAATCGTGAGCAAGGTGGCGTTCACAATTTACGTCAAAGGCATTATAATTTGCATGCGACTTTTACTTTAAAAGAATTTTTAAATACCTTGCTGCATTCTGAAGAATTATCTGAGGAAGATCGTATGATAGCCAGTCACCTTATACATGAGGGAGAAGTGAATGCAAGTTAGGCTTTCCTATGCGGAACGTGCGGCGTATTGTAAAAATGCATTAGCGAAAAAATTATTTTTTTTAATGGATGCGAAAAAATCGAATCTTGCTTTATCAGCCGATGTCACACATTGTGAAGAAATGTTGGCTTTAGCGGATAAATTAGGCCCAGAAATTTGTGTGTTAAAAACCCATATCGACATTTTGGAAGATTTTACTCAAGCTTTTACTATTGAATTACGTAAACTTGCAGATAAACATCATTTTTTGATTTTTGAAGATAGAAAATTTGCAGACATTGGTCATACAGTGAAGTTGCAATATGAAAAAGGTATGTATCATATCGTTGATTGGGCAGATATCATCAATGCACATGGTTTACCAGGCCCAGGTATTGTCTCAGGTCTGATGGATGAGGGTTTAAAAAAGCAACGCGGGCTTTTATTGTTAGCTGAAATGAGTTCAGCCAATAACTTATTTACTGATGATTATGCGAAGCAAACCTTGCGTATGGCAGAACAGTTTCCTGAATTCGTGATAGGTTTTATTTCGCAACGAAAATTATCGGAAGATCCTGGCTGGATTTATATGACGCCTGGTGTGCAATTACAGGAAGGAAAAGATGCGCTTGGGCAACAATACGTGACACCTGATATAGCATTGGTAAAACATCAAAGCGATATTATTATTGTAGGCCGCGGTATTCTTAAAGCGTCTGATACGCTTGCTGAAGCTAAAAAATATCGCGAAGCGGGTTGGAAGGCTTATGAGCTGCAGATTTAACCCTGCTTCATTTGCTCAATACGCGAGACTATCGTCTTTAAACGCTTTATTTCATCCGGTAAAAATTCTTTGTAATAGGCCGTTCCTACGTTAAGTGAAAAACAAGCTTGATCGTTAATGCCCTTGATTAAATCATGGCCCGAAAGTTCAACATAAGCCATGTCTTTCATGTGTTCACCAGCCCAGTTTGTGAGTCGTTCGAGTGTGTCGAAAGCTAACATATAATATCGCTCATCAATCTTGGCGAATAAAGGCACAAAAGGTTCATCGCTATGGGGTGTTTTTTCTTTAGATACCGGGACAAATAAGATAGTACGAAGTAACAATAAATACACTTTATTCACATCGTCTTGTTTGCCTTCGCTTGTGAAAGCAGCTGAAATGGCTTTGTCTAATTCGGTCATGGTTTCTTGGCCTGCATATATCTTATAATCTTTTCACGATAGCATATTTTGCTGAATTTAGGTACAATGCCATTTTTTTTAAAGTAGGCGCTCAACAATGACTAAAAATATTTATCTGAACTTATCACCATCTGA
Organism: Gammaproteobacteria bacterium; assembly: GCA_013288655.1. Lineage (GTDB taxonomy): Bacteria > Pseudomonadota > Gammaproteobacteria > DSM-16500 > DSM-16500 > JABDBK01. The sequence goes on from JABDBK010000004.1 coordinate 15,516, forward strand.
ATTAGTTGATATGGCTCTAGCTCGCAAAGAGGGCATACTTGCTTCCAATCAAGCTTTAAATGTGACAACAGGCGCTCGTACTGGACGTTCTCCCAAAGATAGATTTATTGTTAGAGATAAGGTGACGGATAAAGCTGTTGATTGGAATGCTATAAATCAACCTATAGATGCGCAAAAATTTAACGCATTATGGCAGCATGCTGAACATTATTTAAACCAATTGGATTCTGCTTTTGTTTCCTACCTAAAAGTAGGAGCTGAAGATAAGTTCTCTCTCACCGTTAAAGTTGTGACAGAGCTTGCATGGCATCATCTTTTTACTCAAAACTTATTCATAAGTCCACATGTTGCAATCACTAAAGATCAGCCTGGACAATGGCAGTTGTTATGTGTTCCTGGATTTAAGACAGATCCAGCGCGAGATGGTGTAAACAGTGATGCGGCTGTGATTCTTAACTTTGCTGATAGGAAAATACTCATTTGCGGAACTTATTACGCGGGCGAAATGAAAAAAGCAATGTTTTCAGTGTTGAACTTTTTGCTGCCAGAGCGTGAAGTTCTACCTATGCATTGCGCTGCAAATGTGGGTAAAGATAGACAAACCGCATTATTTTTTGGACTTTCTGGCACTGGAAAGACCACCTTATCAGCCGATCCTGATAGATATCTTATTGGTGATGATGAACATGGCTGGGGCAAGGATGGCGTATTCAATTTTGAAGGTGGTTGTTACGCTAAATGTATCGATTTATCAAAAGAACGCGAACCTGTGATTTGGGATGCCATACGTTATGGTTCTATCATGGAAAATGTGGTGCTTGATCCAAAAACATTAGAACCCGATTACAGTGATGTAACGCTTACTCAAAATACTCGTGCAGCTTATCCTAGAGAATTTATTCCTTTACGAGAAGAAAAAAATAGAGCAGGCGAGCCCACGTCTGTTTTGTTTTTAACCTGCGATTTATATGGCGTATTGCCGCCCGTTTCTCGTTTAACAAAAGAGCAAGCAGCCTATTATTTCCTAAGTGGTTATACGGCCTTGGTTGGAAGTACTGAAGTCGGTCAAGGTACAGGGATCAAACAAACGTTTAGTACATGTTTTGGTGCACCTTTCTTTCCGCGTCCTGCAGGTGAATACGCAGATTTATTGATGAAGCGATTGGATGAATCAGAAGCGGAGGTTTATTTAGTCAATACAGGATGGACGGGGGGTGCTCATGGTGAGGGTGGTAAGCGTTTTTCTATTCCAACCACGCGAGCTATCGTACGCGCAGTCGTGGAAGGCGAGTTACGCAGTGCAACTTACGAACAAATTCCAGGCTTTAATTTAGCAGTTCCAACTCAAGTATCGGGTGTGGATGCTAAAGTATTGAATCCAAGCAAGGCGTGGAATAATCATCAGGATTATGATAAATATGCTAAGTTATTGATGGAAAAGTTTATTGAAAACTTCAAAAAATTTAACGTGAGTGATGCGATTAGGAATGCAGGACCTGTTATCTAACAAGGAAGGCTTGTGGGCGTCCATCAAAATCTGATAACCATACACCGGAAAATTCGTGAATATGAGGATCTCTATTCACGACCTCCTGGTTCTGTTCGTTTATTAGGTGCGAGCAAAGATCAGCCCATGGAAAGAGTTAAAGCAGCCATATCTGCCGGTCAGCGTATTTTTGGTGAAAATTATCTTCAAGAAGCATTGCCAAAAATAGCTTTATTTGCCAACGAAAACCTAGAGTGGCATTTTATTGGTACAATCCAAAGCAATAAAACCAAAAAAATAGCAGAGCATTTTGACTGGGTGCAGACAGTGAACAGTGAACAAATTGCTCAACGTTTAAATGATCAGCGCCCCCTCCATTTACCCCCGCTTAATATATGTATAGAAGTAAACATCAGCCATGAAGCATCCAAGTCTGGCATTGATGCGACAAATCTTCTATCTCTTGCCAAATTTTTCAGCAAACTTTCACGGTTGAAGCTTCGTGGATTGATGGCTGTGCCTCAGCATGCAGATTCATTTAATGAACAAAAAATGGAATTTCATAAATTACGTGTACTATTTGATGAGTTGAATGCTAAAGGCTTTGGTTTAGATACTTTATCCATGGGTATGTCTAATGACATGGAAGCAGCTATTGCAGAAGGCTCTACCATGATTAGAATAGGCACAGCATTTTTTGGACAACGTACAAAAAACTTAACAATTCCTCCAGAATAGTTCAGGGATAATCTAGTTCTTTACCTATTATCACTCTTTTTTTGCATTTTGCGATAAAATAATCCTATAGCAAGCCGAAGAATCATTATAAGAACTTACTTGCGAGGATGATAATATGAATAAGATAAGTGCAAAATGGATGCTTGTATTATTAACGCTGTTTTTCCTCTTTCAAGCAAGCAGCGCAATGGCCATGATCAAGGGCATTTATATTAGCCAAGCCACGATGGAAAATCCCAGCCAAGTCAAATATCTCATTAGTCGCGCAAAAAAAGTAGGTATTCACACCTTTGTTGTTGATCTTGAACGTACGAGTCCTGCCTATGAAAAAAGTATCAAATTGATTAAAGAAAGCGGTATTTCATATGTGGCAAGAATTATTATTTTTCCTAATAATGGCGGCACAGCTAATCTTGTTCATTCACAAGCCTACTGGGAGAAAAGGTATAGACTGGCTCAAAAGGCATTAAATCTTGGCGCAGATCAAATACAGTTGGATTATATTCGTTATAACCCTAAGCATGGTGGTTCAGCGCAAAATGCAAAAGATATTTTTAAAATCATCAGTTGGTTTAAATCTAAGGTAGGTGTTCCATTACAAGTGGATGTATTTGGCATTGCAAGTTTTGGTCCATCGAAATACATAGGACAGGATATTGTTTTGTTTTCTAAAGGAGTCGATGCGATTTGTCCTATGGTTTATCCATCACATTTCGAACCTTACAAAGTACATGCCGTGACACCTTATGAAACCGTTTATAAATCACTCGCATCGATTCGTAAACAGTTTAATAACAAACCGTTGCCATTTAAGTTGATACCTTATATTGAACTTTCCAATTATCGTTATCCTTTGTCTCGTGCAAAGAAATTAAATTATATTTATGCACAAATACAAGCAGCGGAAAATGCAAATGCGGATGGTTGGTATGTGTGGAGCCCGCAAAATTATTACGATAATTTGTTTCAGGTGTTAGAAACCCGTAAGGTGAGATAAAGACAAGCTGTTATGCTATTAATTTGGCATAGCAGTTGTTTCAAAGCATTGTAGTACAATGCGGCTTTTTATTTCTTAATTGAAAGGAACAATTAATATGGGCACTAGAAAAGATCAATATAAACAATCAGTTATAATGAAAGATTCTATATTTCAACCTAAACCTGAGAATAAAGATCCTCAATCTTTATTCCTTGATTATCGGGTGTATTTCGATTTTACGCTTAGGAGGAACTATTTTCTTATAGAAATGAATCTATATTCCAGCATGCTTAAAGCTAAAAAAGTAGAGCTTGGGGCGGCTGAAGGAGAAATCAGAGATAATAGTTGTTGTCTTGATAGTATTAGGGCGGGAAACTATTTTCCAGAGGGACAAAAGAAGGGCTTGGGGAAATGGATCATGGATTTCTTGATTAGTTATATGAAAGACAATCAGCAGCTGCTTAAAATAAATAACTATATCATTGAAAATCCTGAGCAAGGCTGGGATTTTTATAAACATTATTTTAGTAAATATCATCAAATAGACATAGGCGATCAACAAACAAGAGATATTGTTATCCCATTTCAGAATCTGCAGGAAATGCCTCATTTGTATTTAGGAGATGTCACAGATGAAGTAAGCATACGGACAAAATTATCAAAACAACAAGTTGAAGACTCACTAAAAAAATTGATTGAACATGAAAAAATAGTTGGAATAAGTCCCAAATAATGCTGTTCAATCAAAGTATAAATCGCCCTATGGATTACAAGCACGCCAATGGAAGCTCGCCTTGCAGGATGCCGCGGATACCATGGATAAATATTGGCAATCTCTTTTTGATAAAATCAAAAGTGACATTTACAAATCATCTTTTTCAGATTACAACGGGTTTCTTTATGGGTCTCGCATTTATCTGGGGCTTAATTTCTTAGCTGTATGTGAGCCTTGTCCAAAAGCATGGTTAATCATGTCTTCATCACTGATTTCATCAGCCTCCTCATTCTCCTCGTCGCTAGAAGCATAAAGCGTGCCAATAGGTATCTTTATGGTGCTACCTTTAAATAGCGGCTCAAAATACTCTTGATCACCAGGATAAAGCGTGCCAACAGGTATCTTTATGGTGCTATCGTTAGATATCGGCTCAACATTTTCTTTATCATGAGGATAAAGCGTGCCAACAGGTATTGGTATAATACAATAGTCATTGTCACATAATAGCTCAAATTTCTCTTTCTTTTTAGGATAAAGAGCGCCAACAGAAGGGGGATTCTTTACTGGGGAAACATTTTCCTTATCGCTGCTATCATCAAAAAAAAGATGGGCATATGAGACTGTTCTATTATTTTCAGGCGTTGTATTAGGACTCCTCTTTATTGTTCTATTATTTTCAGGCGTTGCATAAGGACTCCTCTTTGGGTAAGCAACATGAGACAATATGGTGTTTTGGGGCCCGAATAAATCACTTATATTTTCATACTGTTTAAAATCATCATCAGGTTTGTTGTGATGCATATAAATCCTCGCTTGAATATTAAAGTGCACATTATATGGATAAAATATTAACGAAATATTAAAAAAACAGCAACAAAATAGGGATTTTAAAAGGCTTAGTTAACTGCTTGATAATTAACAATTAATTATGCCGCATTTTTTTATAAGCACCTGATTCATCATTTGATTCACTGAGACGTTTGTTAGGCATTATGTTTTTGAATCATCGCGCCATGGCTTAATAACACATTGACAATATCGATATGCCTATCAAAAACAGCAAATTCAAGTGCGGTTTCACCAGATAGATTTTTTCTCTCTAAAGATGCTTTCGCTGAAATTAATGCATTGACTACTTGTATATTACCATATGCTGCAAAGAGGGAGAATCGGTGCTACTCTAAAATTTTTTAACTGAACTTGTCAAGAAAATAGTTACGCAAGGTCTACCATATTCTTTTAATAGAATAACTATCAAAAATAGTGTCGCTGCTTAAAATCGGCATATCTTCAACCAAAGCTTGTGCAATCAACAGACGATCAAATGGATCACGATGATGAAATGGAAGAGATGTAACCTTGATGACATGTTGAAATGTTATGGCTAATTGTTCAAGACTATTTTCTTGTAATTCATTTAAGAGAAAACGTTCTAATGATGGGCGAAGTTTTAACTTATTTAAGCTGCATTTAATGGACATTTCCCACATGCTAGCCATGCTTAAGAAAAAATTATTTTTGTCATCCAAAAAAGTTTTTTTTGCTGTTTTTGTTAACTGTGTGTTGTTGGAACTTAACCATAAAAAAGCTTGTGTATCTAACAAAATATCCATTAACGATAATCCTTAAAATCATCTAATGGTTCATTAAAATCATCACTCATTTGTACCAACCCTTTTGAAAGCCCAACGGAGCGTTTATGAGAAGGTTTTTCAATAGGTACTAATTTAATAATGGGTTTGTTGTCTCTTGCTATGATGACTTCTTCACCCAGCAAAGCTTTTTTAATTAATTCAGAAAGATGTGCTTTAGCAGTATGGATATTTACTTGAGTCATATGTCCTCCTAATATGGTCATTTTATATGACTATATTAAATAAATCAAGCTCAAATTGATTGATTTTTTATCAATTCCATAGGATAATGTGTCAATTTTATCAAAAAACCGAGAGAGTGATCCTTATGTTGCCAAGAAAAGAAAAGCCAGAGGAATCAAAAAATAGCAATCTTCTTTTTGTTTCCAATAAGCAAGACGGCACGATATTTCCTCATGATTTATCTACATTAACATTCATAGAACATATGAGTGGAGGTTCGGGTGGTGCTTATCGATTACAAGATGCTAAAGGTAATCAATACACTTTTAAAGCCCATGAAGATCTAGATCACATGCAAGAAGAAATGATATCGGACGCTTTATATCAAGCGTTAGGTTGCCCAGTGCCTGATTTTGTCATTGTGAATCAAATTCCTGCGTGTTTAGAAAATAAAAATCTACCTGGAAATGGCATTTATCGTTTGGCTGCATTTATACCTGCTCATGAGAGTAAAGATAGCATGTTGCTTAAGCAAGAATTGGCTAAGCATTTTTTAGTCGATGTTTTATTAGCTAATTGGGATATTGCAGTCGGGCATTTTAAAAATGTCATTTTACATAAAAACAATAGTATATTGTATCGCATTGATAATGGCGGTGCATTGCGTTGTAGAGCAATGCAGGACTTAAACCGTCAAGGCTATTATGATTGGTCAGCTTATCATGTTGATGAATTAGATACATTGCGTGATCTCATACGCAATCCAGATGCTGCTGAAATTTATGGACATTTGACTCAAAAAGATCTTGAGGAACAACACCAACAACTTTTAACCCATGTTAATGCCCTTTTTACTACATTAAATCAATTACGTGATGTGCTTAACATCGATCAGATAGAAGATTTACAAGATTTTATTGCCAGAAGACTTTATGATTTAGAGATTCGGATTCATAAAACGCCTCATCCTTATGCTAACGCCTTTGAGAATGTCAGTGCCGATGAAAATCATAACTCAGCCAGTATACTTGTTACCAGTACGGTGAGTGGAGTACCTTGCGTTTTGTTTGGTGAACGTATTGATGATGGGTGGTGTAGTGATCTTGGCGGAAAAAGCGAGCGTGCTGACCTTAATCTTTTTACGACAGCTTCCCGTGAAGCTTATGAAGAAACAGCCGGCAAAGTGCATGTTTCGCCAGCATATTTAGCATCATGTCCTTCACATGATCTTATTACTGAAGAAAAAGGCAAACAACAACATACCCATCGTATGTTTATGACGGAACGAGACTATATATCAGAACAAGTATTACTTGAGGCAGTTCAGAAAGATACATCTCATAACCAAGAACACCTTCACTTTATATGGGTTCCTATTGATGCTTTGCTTTTAGCTGTTAAAACAAATAAGGTTGTCATACAAGGAGGCAAGGAGACATTTCAGGTAACATATATGGTTCCAAACACAGGAGAGGAAAAAACCATTACGTTATTTCCTCCCATGGCTAAAATGCTTTGCCAAGCACCGGTAAAAGAAAACTTACACAACAGGAAACAAAACTTACCCTGGTCTTGCAAAAGAACTCGTTCTCATGCTGAGGTCGATTATAAAGATTTTCAAACGACGCCTAGCGTATTATCATATTCTCCAGATGGGTATAGTAAATATTCCCTGTACTATGAACAGGGTCAATTAAACGGTCAATTGATTAAAGAGCAGGTTTACCCGGATCCCACTGCTGAACGCAAGGCTTTGATTCATACCACAGTTGCCATGGCTTCGGTGAATCAACAAATAAAAAAAGCGGAAAGAAAAACAGATGCTCCTCAATCCGCTATGGGTCAAAAACCAACACAAACTGTCGCTCATCTTCAAGGATTATTGAATTGTCATGAATATAAGCCTGAAGTCTTGGTTCCTGAGTTTTTTAAAAATATCATGCCATTATCTGACATAGCAACGGATGCTCCTTTTCAAGCGAAGCTCATCGATGTGATAAAAGCTGAATCTAACTACCCAGATCATGTGGTGTTATACCATGCTACCAATTCCAAAATAGGTTTTTTCTACGATTTCATTTCAATGTTGCGCAGTGTATTAATATTGAAGGATATTCGAAGTTTGCGTGCCTTTGATGAAGCTTTTCAAGGCATTGATAATGTTGAAGCATTTTTAGATGATCAATGTAAAAAGCTAGGCTTTGAGAAAAGGCAACACACTGGCGATTATACAGGGAATTATGGGGAAAGAGGTTTGTCCTGTAATTTTAGTTTGTTTGGTAATTATGATGTTGATCGATCTTCGAGTACAAAATACTTATATGAAGATCAGTCTGCATCTAATAATACAATAACAGAGCTTAATCGAGCCATCACCATGGTACTGGAACACTTAAATATTAATAGTGTAACCGTCCAGGAAATTGAAGCTTTATTTGTTAAACATAAAGATCACTTAGGTACCCATCTTTATCAAATCTTTATAGAACCAAATCAAGTCAATAGTTTGTGTTATTTATACTTTTCAGGAGATATAGAGGAGCAGCATAAACCATTATCAATTATCACTGCGTTAAGAGATAATCCACATGTTTTTTTAGTAGAAAATGAAAAGTTAACACGAGGCCGCAACATGGAAGTGCGGCTTTATATGCATCCTGCCAGAATGCATGATACACAGTCTGTCATTATCAATGTTCGTAAAATAAAAGAAGAGTACGATTTGTTGCAGAATGAATTATCCATATTTGTTCGACGTATCGCAGAAGAGCTTTTACAAAAAAAACAAAATCTACAATCAAACTATGAGGGCAGTATTCAAGGACATGCAAAACTTACACCATTACAAAGAAAATATGCTTATGTTATGCAAGGTGAAGTAACGTATGAGATCGACCATGAAAATGTTAATGTAAATGTTAAAAAACTCTATAAATATATTGATTCTGGTAATGTCGAAGCTTTTGAGCGCACATTAAAATTGATACCCAAAGGGACTCATTTCACAGAGACTATTTGTCATGGGTTTTATAATGACGAGAAGCCTCTGTTCTTATATATGCTTGAAAAACAAAATATGGATATCATTACAGTATTCCTTAAAAGCACGCACTGTACATCAGAACACTTGATGCAAACTGACAAAGATAAGCATACTGTCTTTATGTTGGCTGCACAGAAAGGTTGCGCAGTGCTTGTTAACATATTATTACATAGTGAGCACTTTACATCAGAATGTTTTGGGCAAACTGATAATTATGGGCGTACTGCTTTTATGTTAGCTGCAATGAGTGGAGACGTAGAGACTTTCAAAAAATTATTAGAAAGTCAATACTGCACACCAGAATGTGTCAGGCAAGTTGATAACCATGGTAATACTGCCTTTAAGTTAGCCGCAGAAAATGGTCATGCAAGCATTGTCAAAATATTATTACAGAGTGAACACTGTACACCAGAATATTTCAGACAAGGTGGTTTTCGAGATACTGCCTTATGTGCGGCTATAAGAGAAAATCGTGAAGAAGTTGTCAAGATTTTAATACAGAGTAAATATTGCACATTAGAATGTTTCAAACTAGCTGATGGTGAGTGGAGGGATGCTGCAGAGGCTGGCAATACGGAGATGGTCATTATATTGTCAGAGAGCGAACTCTGTACAGAAGAATTCTTCACACAAGCTGATTATTTGGAACGAACTGTCTTGATGCTAGCGGCACAGGAAGGACGCACAGAGGTGGTTAGCATATTAGTAGAGAGCAAACATTGCACACTAACGTTTTTAAATTTAAAAGACAAGCGTAAATTCGATGATCGACGTTATACTGCCTTGGAGTTAGCTGAAAAATATCAACATACATCGATTATTAATATACTGAAAACCAAGATTAATCAACTTACTCAAAACAATGTAGATGTTTCATCAGATTCCGTCAAAAGTTTACTAACACAAGATGCTGCTTTTTTTAAAACAGCAAGCAGTAAAATGACTGCTGAAAATAAAACGACTGTCGATTTTACCATGGATTACAGGGGTAAGTAACTGCGGGGGAATGATGCATAAAGCCCCAGCCTTGCTGTTGATTTTTATCATTCATCGTCAACTAGTCCCGGTATTAATACTTTAGAAATCTCACCGTTTTTATCTCTGATTAGCAATTCTTTTCCATTTTTGACCATTTCACCTAAAGAACGGGTGATGCCTAAGGCTGCGCTTACTGCATCGGCATTAGTACGGACGTGGAATAAGCTGCGAACACTTTCTGTGTTTTTTATATCTCGTTCGGTGAGATTCATCGAAACCTTTGTTAAAGCTGCGGTTGACATAGATTGTTCTCCGTTAAAATATACTGTATGGATAAAGTATATATTTAATATTCCCTTGGTCAATCATTTTGTTGTGATTGCAGTTGTCGATGAGAAAATATTTGTAAAATCGGGCACTTCATCCTCCAATTTTCTTTACTGTTTTTTCTATCCATGTTTTTGCCTCTTCCATCAGCTCTTCCGGTGTACGTCCTTCCGTTTCAATAAGTTTCCCAATCACAAGTCGAATAGTGCCAGGTTTTTTAATAAATCCGCGTTTCGGCCAATGACGTCCCGCATTATGTGCGATTGGAATAATAGGCGCATGTGTTGCTGTCGCAAGTCTTGCACCTCCCAAACGATATTTACCTATATGTCCGACGGGGATGCGAGTACCTTCAGGAAATACTAAAATCCAACGGCCTTCCGCCAAACATTTTTTACCTTGAGAAATCACCTGGTCCATAGCATTAGTGGGATCTTTGCGATTGATGGCAATAGGATCGATTATCGCTAAACCCCAGCCGAAAAAAGGTACCCACAATAATTCTTTTTTTAAAATAATGGCAGCATGGTGAAACAAGGTGGGAACCATGAATGTTTCCCATGTAGATTGATGTTTACATAAAATAATGCCGGTTCTATCTTTAGGAATGTTTTCTAAACCTTCAATTTTATAATCAACTTTACATAGTATTTTTAATGCATGAATGATAATTTTATTCCAAAACATGATGATGGCATAACGACAACGAAACGGTAAGATATTGGCGGCTACACAAAAAAAACTATAAAAAAAAGTAAAAGTTGACATAAAAATAGTAAAAACAAATGAACGTAAAAAAATATTGAATCTCTGCATGGTTATTCCTGTTCTTGGCTAAGTATATAATCTACTGCGGTTGCTAAATTCATAAAATGAGGGATGGCTAAAAATTCAGGATTATTTTTTAATGTCTTTTCGCCTTTGCTTGTTAAAACAAGCATAGGTTTGCACGGTAGTCTTTCTGCAACTTGCATATCAGAGTAAGAATCTCCGATAAAATAAACATCGGATAAATCCATCTTATATTTTTTCTGTATTTGATGAAACATACCAAGTGCTGGTTTTCGGCATCCGCAATGCTCATCAGGATGATGGGGACAAAAAAATATGTCATCAATAACTCCCCCAACACTCGCGAGTTCAGAGGTTAATTTTTCATGAATGCGGTGTAACATAGGAATATCATAAAAACCCCGTGCGACCCCTGATTGATTGGTTGCAACGACAACATGGTATCCTGCACGATTTAACTTTGCGATAGCGAGAAGACTTCCTGGAATGGCATGCCATTCATCAGGTGTTTTAATATAATGATCGGAGTCATAATTAATGACTCCATCGCGATCGAGAATGATTAATTTTTTCATTGTAATAAAGCTATATCCGCAACATGTAAAAACAATCCACGTAATTGTTTGAGCATTAATAAACGATTTTCACGCAATGATTTATCATCTGCCATCACGAGTATTTTATCAAAATATTGATCCACCGGTTCTCTTAAACCTGCAAGTCTTGTTAAGATTTCGGGATAATCACCATTCTCGGAGAGAGAACTAATGGAATCATGCATATTAGCAATCTGTGCTGCTAGCGTTTTTTCTATATCATTTTCAAATAAACTTGAATTAAGCGTTGAAGATGAAATATTTTCTTCGTATTTAGATAAAATATTACTGACCCGTTTATTCGCAACACTTAACGCGATAGCTTCAGGGCGATTTTTGAAAGTTTGCACAGCAAGTATACGTCTATGCATGTCGTAGGGTTTAGTAATATGCAGCGCTGCTACGGATGCAAAAACATCGGCAGAAATCATTTGTTCCTGATACCAAGGTTTTAAACGTTCAAGTATAAAATTCAATACTTGTGAAATAGTTTCTTTGTTTTTTAAGGTGTTATCATAGGCTGAATAGGCATGCTCCACTAAGGTTTGCAAATCCAGGTCAAGCTTATTTTCAATTAAAATACGTAATACACCTAAAGCTGCACGACGTAAACCTAAAGGATCTTTGTCCCCAGTTGGAATTTGATTGATGCCAAATGCACCGACGAGTGTATCTAATCTATCAGCAATAGCGAGTATACAACCTAGTTTTGTAGACGGTACGACATCGCCCGAAAAACGCGGGTGATATTGTTCTTTTAGCGCAATAGGTATGTCGCCTGGTTGATTTTCACATAATGCATAGCGATATCCAGCAATACCTTGCAGCTCAGGAAATTCACCGACTAATTGCGTAGTAAGATCGGTTTTTGCAAGTGTTGCCGCAAGTTCAGCTTGTGTTTTGTTAATATCTAAAGCTTTTGCCATAAAACAAGTTTGTTTTTTGATGCGCTCTGATTTATCTAATAAAGTCCCTAATCCTGCTTGGAATACTATATTTTTTAATAATGGGATACGTTCACTTAATTTCGTTTTTTTGTCAGTTTCATAAAAGAAAGCTGCATCAGAAAGTCGCGCACGTAATACACGTTCGTTACCATGGATCACATGTGAGGGGCTTTTGGTTTTTATATTGATGAGAGCAATAAAATTTGGGAGAAGCGCACGTGTTTTCTTGTCAACAATAGGAAAATAGCGCTGATGATCTTGCATTGCGGAAATGAGTGCTTCTGGAGGAACAGATAAAAAATCCTTATCAAAACTGCCGCATAGAGCAACAGGCCATTCGACTAAACCTGTGACTTCATCAAGTAAGGTTTCATCAACCACAGCACTAGCATGCTCACCTAATGTGTTTTGGACAGCGACATCAATCTCATGGCGAATAAGTGTTTTACGCCGCTCGAAATCAGCGATCACAAATTGATTTTCTAAAATTTCTTCATAAGTGGAAGGGCTTGGAATAGATATCCATGCTTTACTTAAAAAACGGTGTCCATGCGTTTTTCTGTCAGCAGCTAACCCTAAAACAGTGCCCGAAATTACTTTGTCACCGTATAGCATCATCACCGAATGGACGGGTCTTACAAATTCGATAGTGCCATCGTTCCAACGCATGCGTTTTGCAATAGGAAGTGAAGCAAGTGCATCGTTGACCATAGCAGGTAATAATTCACGTACTGTTTTGCCTTTGACAGCTTGTTTGAAGCCCACCCATTCACCTTGAGCTGATTTAATGGTGATGAGTGCGCTTGGGTCTATGCCGCATGATTTTGCAAAACCCATACATGCAGGTGTAGGTTTACCTTCTTTATCGTAAGCCGCTCCCTTTGCAGGGCCTTTACGTTCAATGATCGAATCAGCTTGCTTTTCAGTAAGTTTTTTTACAAGCACGGCAAGACGTCTGGGTGTTGCAAAAAATTGGGCAGACTCAAAACGGAGTTCAGCTTGGTTTAAGCGTGTTTCAATTTCATGTAAAAAATGTGTTGCTAAACGCTTGAGCGTTTTAGGTGGTAATTCTTCCGTGTGAATTTCAACTAGGAAATCACGCATGTTTTGCTCCCGACTTATTTAACAGGGGAAATCCTATTTTTTCACGACTGGCAAAATAAGCTTCCGCTACCGCTTTGGATAAACGGCGAATTTTCAAAATATATTGTTGACGCTCCGTCACAGAAATAGCGCGGCGAGCATCTAATAAATTAAACGTATGGGATGCTTTCATTGCCATTTCATAGGCAGGTAATGGCAAGTCTAATTCAATCAGACGTAAACTTTCTTGTTCATAGGTTTGAAATTGCTTAAATAAGACATCAATATTTGCTTGCTCAAAGTTGTAAATAGACATTTCAACTTCATTTTGGTGGAAAACATCACCATAAGTCACAACAGTGCCATCAGGTGAACGGGCCCAGACTAAATCATAAATATTGTCCACACCTTGTATGGGCATGGCTAAACGTTCTAAACCATAAGTAATCTCACCTGTGACAGGTTGGCAGGACAGACCGCCTACTTGTTGAAAATAGGTGAACTGAGTGATTTCCATGCCATTTAACCACACTTCCCAGCCTAATCCCCAAGCTCCCAGGGTTGGTGCTTCCCAGTTGTCTTCAACAAAACGAATATCATCACTAAGGGTATCTATGCCTAAGGTGCGCAGTGAATCAAGATAAAGCTCTTGTATATCTGCTGGTGATGGTTTAAGCATCACTTGTAACTGATAATAATGCTGCACGCGATTAGGATTTTCGCCATATCGACCATCGGTAGGTCGCCGGCTAGGTTGTACATAAGCGGCACGCCAAGGCTCAGGGCCAATAGCGCGCAAAAAAGTGGCAGGATGAAAGGTTCCCGCGCCCACTTCCATATCATAAGGTTGAACAATGACACAGCCTTTGGCTGCCCAAAATTGTTGTAGGGTTGCGATCATCCCTTGTAATGTTTTGTTGTCGTGAGTTGTGGTTTTCATCATGACTCGTATTTATGTATAAATGAGCGGTGATTATAGCTGAAAAATACTGACGTGGACAAAACTATTGATGGTTTTTCTGCTTGGCGCAAGGCATACTTTTCCTATATAAAATTATAAGAGACTGTTCATGAATAATTCAATTAACACATTTCCTTCTTTTAGTACGATACGTCCTGATGATATAGAACCCACGATAAAACAATTGCTGACCCAAAACCGAGCAACATTTGCCCAGCTTCTTGCGCAGCATGAAAAATATACTTGGAATACCTTGTTGGCACCTATGGAAGAGATGGGAGATCACTTAGGGCAAGTTTGGGCGCCGATTTCTCATCTTCATGCTGTCATGGAGACGGATAAGTTACGTGAAGCTTATAAAAATTGCTTACCTATGCTGACGGAATATCACACAGAGATGATGCAGAGTACGGTTTTGTATAAAGCTGTTCAAGATATTGCGGAAAGTCCTGATTATAAAACGCTAACACCGGCACAGTGTAAAATCATTGATAATAGTTTACGTGATTTACGTCTGTCAGGCGTACACCTGGAAGCGCAAGCTAAAATACGATTCGGCGAATTGCAACAAAAATTAAGCAAGCTTACGACACAATTTTCTGAAAATATTTTGGATGCAACACATGGGTGGACTTTGCATGTCACTGATAGGGATGCATTAAAAGGCTTGCCAGAACAAACGATTAAAATGGCTGAAGAAAATGCCAAAGAACACAATAAAACTGGTTGGGTATTAACATTGGATTATCCATGTTATTCCACCGTCATGAAATATCTTTCGAATCGAGCATTGCGTTATTCAATGTATGAAGCTTATGTCACACGCGCATCCGATCAAGGCCCACATGGCGGACGTTGGGACAATACCTCAGTCATGGAAAATATTTTAAAAACACGTCATGAGCTTGCGCAATTATTAGATTTTAAAAACTATGCAGAATATTCATTAAAAACAAAAATGGCGGCGACTCCCGAGCGTGTTTTAACTTTTTTAAATGATTTAGTCGATAAAGCAAAAAAAGCAGCGCAACTTGAAATGGATGAATTAACAGCCTTTGCAAAAGCTATAGATGGCATAGATAAAATAGAAGCGTGGGACCTTGCGTATTACTCTGAAAAATTACAACAAAGTAAATTTGCGTTTTCTGAGGAAGATTTGCGTCCTTATTTTCCTGCAGATAAAGTGTTGTCAGGTATGTTTACTGTGATGCAGAAACTTTATGGTATTACAGTGAAAGAAAATGTTAATGTGGATACCTGGCATCCTCATGTGCAGTTTTTTGAAGTGTATGATGAAAACAAAAATTTACGTGCTTATTTTTATACGGATTTATATGCTAGACAACATAAGCGCGAAGGCGCCTGGATGGATGAGTGTCGTGTGCGCCGATTGTTGCCTAACGGAAAAATTCAATTACCGATCGCATTTTTAACCTGTAATTTTACCCGCCCTATGGATAACAAACCTTCATTACTTACGCATGATGAGGTTTTAACTTTGTTTCATGAGTTTGGGCATTGTCTACATCATATGATGACAAAAGTAGATTATGCAGGTGTGTCAGGTATCAATGGCGTACTTTGGGATGCCGTGGAATTTCCTAGTCAGTTTTTAGAATTTTGGTGCTGGCAAAAAGAAGTGATGGATTTGATTTCTTCACATGAAAAAACGGGAGAGACTTTGCCTGATGCATTATTTAGTAAAATGATTGCGGCAAGAAATTTCCATTCAGGATTGCATATACTACGGCAATTAGAGTTTGCATTGTTCGATTTTCATATGCATTTAAGCTATGATCCAAAAAAAGGCCCGCAAGTACAATCGGTATTAAATGATGTGCGTCATAAGGTTTCGGTTGTGCCGACTCCCGCATTTAATCGATTTCAACATAGTTTTTCACATGTCTTTGCCGGCGGATACGCGGCAGGTTATTATGGTTATTTATGGGCGGAAGTTTTATCAAGCGATGCATTTGCTAAATTTGAAGAAAAAGGTATTTTTGATCATGATACTGGACAATCGTTTTTGAAAAATATTTTAGAGCAGGGTGGGGTGTATGACCCTATGGCTTTATATATTGCTTTTCGTGGACGTGAACCTACGATAGATGCGTTGTTGAAGTATAGCGGGCTAGAAGTTTAAGGGAGAACAAGTGAATGGAATCAACGTACATAGTAATAGAAGGCATAGAAAAAAGTAAACACCCTAAAGCACTGCCATTTTTATTTTTGACAGAAATGTGGGAGCGGTATGGATTTTATGTAGTTCAAGGGCTTTTGGTTTTATACATGACAAAAGCTTACGGATTTTCTGACAGCAAAAGCTATACTATTTTGGGTTCATTTAGTGCGCTCGTTTACATTGCTCCCATGATAGGCGGCATTATTGCAGATCGTATATTGGGTTTTAAGCAAGCGATTCTGTGGGGCGCTATCATTTTAAGTTTGGGCTACGCTTTTCTTGTCTTTTCTGATCCAAATACTTTTTATTATGCCTTAGCGATTATTGTGCTTGGTAATGGTTTGTTTAAACCGAATATTTCCAGTTTGTTGGGTACCTTGTATGCTCATGGTGATGCAATGCGTGATGCAGGATTCACTATTTTTTATGTAGGTATCAACATAGGCGCATTGTTTGCAGGGTTAACATCAGGATTTATTAAAGACCATTTTGGTTGGCATGCAAGTTTTGCATTAGCAAGCGGTGGTTTGATTGTTGGTTTGATGACTTTTATGTATGGTATTCGATCCGGTGCGATTAATTATCAAGCTGCTATGCATGAATTAAAACAAAAATGGTTTTTGACTGAACCATTTTTGTTATTTTACGGAATACTTGCGATTCCACTGATAGCGAATTTTTTAAGTAGTGAGTGGGCAGGTAAATGGCTGCTACCTATGGCGGGTGTGTTTTTGTTATTTTTTGTTTTTTGGTTGGCTTACAAACACAGTCCACGTGAACGTAATCGATTAATCACGTTAAATATTTTGATTATGGCATCTATAGTTTTTTGGATGATATGGATGCAAATATTTTTTTCCGCAAATTTATTTATTGATCGATTAGTTGATAAAGATGTTTTTGGTTTTCATATTCCAACTACCGTGTTTTATGCCTTAGAAAGTATATTCGTCGTGTTATTAGGGCTCATTTTTGCATGGTCATGGCAAAGTTCTAATGAAAAATATACATCATCTTCCTATTTTTCAAAGTTTGTTTTGGCTATATTTTTTGTAGGCTTGGGTTTTTTAACATTAGCCTTTAGTACTTACTTTACTAACCATCACCATTTAGTGAGCCCTTTGTGGATAGTATCGTCGTATGTCTTGATTACCATAGGTGAATTATTGCTTTCGCCTATAGGACTTTCTGCCGTCATTATGTTAGCTCCTAGGCATCTTACAGGTATGATGATGGGTATTTGGTTTGTTTCTTTGGGATTTGGCGGCGCATTTGCAGGTTGGTTAGCAACGCTTTCTAGCGTGCCTGAGACCATAAGTGATGTGGTCATACAGTTGCCAATTTACAGGAAAGCGTTCATGAGTTATGCTTATCTTGCATTTTTTGTCGCTCTACTATTGTTCATTATCCAGATTTTGATCAATAAAAAGCTAGAGAAATACGAGAGCTAGCATAGTTCTGGTATAATGTATCTATACATGGAGCATGACAACATGTTAGATGCTGACCGTCCCATTCTCACAAAAGAACAAGATAGATTAGGCAGAGCCGAATTTGCCAAATCTCTAGCGCGTAGTATTGTGGACCATACTAATGTAGAGAGCTTAGTCATTGGATTATACGGTGGTTGGGGTACAGGTAAAACATCTATCATTAATTTAACACTTGAAGAATTACGTTATGCTTCAAGTAATATGTTTGATGAAGAACGTCCTATATTATTAAACTTCAGTCCTTGGAGTTACTCGGGTCAAAATGAGTTAATTTACAGCTTTTTCCGTAGACTATCATCAGAAATGCGAGCAGCTGTTTACTTTGAAAATTCAGATAAAATTATATCATTACTTGAATTATATATTTCATTTTTTACGCATAAACCAATTCCTAAAGCATATCGTTTACCTTATTCCTGGTTTACCAAAATGTTTCGCAGAAAAAAAATCAAAGAAGAATCTTTTGGTTGGGAATCTGGTCGAGATTTAACTATGGTGAAAGCAGAGCTTAATCAATTGTTAAGCAAGCAAAAGCATAAACTGATTATTTTTATTGATAATATCGCGCGTTTAAAAGATGATGAAATTATTCAAATATTTCAAATGATAAAATCTATAGGTGACTTTGCCAATACTATTTATATTTTAGCCATGGATAAAGATTATATGGTTAAGGTTGTTAATCACTTGCGATGGAATGAAGGCGCTGATTATGTAGGTAAACTTGTGCAACTTCCTTTTGAGGTTCCACCGATTTCAAAGCAAGATATTGAATCACTTTTATTAGATAGGTTGCAACATGTCATTGATATTGTGCCAGAGAATAAATGGGATGCCGATTATTGGGCAGATATGTATTATTCAACCATTAAATTTTTCTTCGAAAATTGCCGAGACATTACACGTTATGTGAATACCTTAAGTTTCAGTTATGTTTTTGTGAAAGATTTGGTAAATCCAGTGGATTTTTTTGCGATTATTGCTCTTCAAGTATTTGAACCGCAAGTCTTTAATGGTGTTAGAGAAAACAAAGATTTATTTGCAGATCTTGCAGAACATGTACTAAGCTTTGATAAAGCAAAAATTGCTGAGGATAAAACACGCTGTGATGAAATTTTAAATCGATCCATTAAAACACCTAGAGCAATTTTATTGCGATTATTAATAAGATTATTTCCGCGTTTACGTGGTATATATCAATCTGATTTATCATTTTTCCACTCAGAAGCCGTTGCACGTAAAAATAAAAGAATATGCACCTTTGATCTGTTTGATATTTATTTTAGATTTACTATCGCAAGTGATAGCTTTTCTGAAGCCGAAATGCAAGCAGTCATTGATTCAGCGCATGATGAAAAAGGATTTGCTATGGCACTTTTGCGTTTGAATCAGGATGACAGAGTGCTTAAATTCCTGGATATTATGGATAGTCATGGTGCATTTAGCGTAGAAAAAAATAATATAGAACATGTGATTACTGCGTTATTGGATAGTGGAGATTTATTTCCTGCAGGTATAAGTTCGAAGTTGCGGCTTAATACTGCAATGCGTATTCATCGTATTTTACATCAATTGTTAAGGCGTTATGAAAATAATGATGAACGGTTTCATGTGTTTAAAAAAGCGGTTGAAAAAATTGTTAATAGTATTTATACCACAGTGCATGAACTCAATGAACAAAGCCGACAGCATAATGAACAAGAAGATACTTATCTGCCTGCAGAACAACGTGATTTTACATACGAGCAATTGCAAGAATTGAAGAAAATCGCGGTTGAAAAAATAATGGTATGGACTGACAGTGATCGACTCATTGAGCATCCCCAACTGATACCTATTCTTTATGCATGGAAATCATGGGGTAGTGAGGAGGCATGTAAACAATATGTGGCAAGTACGATAAAAAATGATAGAGGTTTAATTTCATTTTTGTGCGCAGCTTTAAAAATTCCTATTGCGGAGGCTGCTAATAAAGAAGAAAAAAATCCCGAATGGAAGTCATACTTACAAAATGTAGAAAATTTTGTACCTCTGGATGTCATCACTCCACGTGCGGAGGAGTTATTTAGAGATAATTATTTCGAAAAATTACGTGAAACAGAGCAGCTCGCCCTTATGATTTTCCTTGATTTAGTGAAGCCTGGCACGGTTAAGGTGATACCTAAAACAACGGTTTAGTTCTTAACTTCCTGATTTGATTCGATAAAAAAATACACAAATATAAGCTCAAAATAGGTCAATTCTCGTCTAAAATGTATATATAGTCTATTGTTTATACAGAATATGAGGGGGCGGCATGGGTGAACCACGTAGATTTATAGAAGATGTCAAGATTGAGCCTGACGAGCTTCCGCCACCTCCTCTAAATTGGCAGGAAATTGAAAGTAAAATTGACAACTACGAAATAGAATCAAAAGAAGGAAAAGTAGAAGATCCTTCAGTATCTGCTCGACGTGTCACCGAAATTCTAGGAAGTGATCCGGTGGATGAAATCTTACACAAAGATACCCATCCTGAGGGAACAACTAGAGACAGAAAATTGTTTATTCAAGCATTAAAAAACGCATTAGAAAGCAAAAATAATGAAGGTTTAACAGATCCTATAAGACTGAAAGAATTATTAGGAAAAGAGGGATTGAGATTATACAAAAAAGCCATTAAAGAAGAATCAAAAAGTAAGGCTTTTAGAAATGCAGTTTTTTTAAAATCAACTCAATACCATTCTGGACCTAAATGGAGGGAAAGATTAGTTTTATGGATAGGAGGTCCATCAGGATCAGGCAAGAGCCATGCCGTCAGAGCAATGCTTGATAAAGTCTCCAAAGATGTGATGAGTTCTAATCCCGAAGATAAATCTGGTAATTTATTTGTATCTATCGATGGAGAAATCGGAAGAGATACTTCGCAAATGGCTCGAATCGTATTACATGTTGCGTTACTAAAACAATATAAAGGTATATCTGATTTACATAAAAAAACAAAGATCAATATGAAAGGAAAAATAATAAAAGCAGCATTAAAAAATCAAACATTATCTTTAGTGATACCGAATACTTTTGTAAGAATGCGTAATGAATCTTTAAGGCTCAAATATATTTTGACTGGAAAGTTTAGTAAATATTCTGAAATGAAAAACGTCAAACAAGTATTTGCGGAAGTGACGGGTGGGAAAGACGAAGCAGCTCAAGATAGATTTAGAAGAACAGTAGCTTTTCAAGGCAAATTTAGGGCTTGGTTTATTAGAACCGCAGAAAATTTGCAAAAGATGAAGTTGTTTAGAATAAATAATCAAGAAATGGGTTGTGCATCGAAGATTTATGAAGCACAACATTTTGAAGAAGGCGTGACAGCCACTGTTGAAGCACGGAATGCTTATATAAAAGCGCAACAGGCACAGGGAAAAAATGTTTATCATTTGACTTATACCAACGATAGGGTATTCATTTATTATGATTCCAATCCCCAAGGAAACAAATGGTTTGAATGCCCGGATAATTTTGATGAAATAAGAGGAAAGTTTACACCACCACCCGAAGCTATTGCATTGTCTCATAGAGCGGCCGAGAAATGGAGAGGAGCAGTTGCTAAGGCATACATGCCTGAAGAAGAAAATCGTGAGGAAGCCTTGAAAAAATGGCTTAAAGATCCTAATGGAGGTGATAAACCAGAGTTTACCTCAGCTTTGATGGATCTGACTATACGAAAACCCGATATAAAACCTATCAGCGATGAGACATTAAGCAAACCGAATCATTTCAATATTATAAGCGTAGCAGATATTGAGAAATACATAAAAGAACATCATGCAGACAGCAATATTTCTTATCCAGCAGATATAAGCGGCAAGGCATTGTATAGTTTGATCGAGCAAATTGATCGCTTAGAAAAAGAGAAAAAGTCTGATTCATCCATTTTGAAGCGTTTTGAAAATGCCTATGTGAAAGTGGGAGAAAAATCAGGTGGCGCGAATAAACCGGGAGAATTTGGTGGAATTTATAAAAATATAAGCGATGGATCCACGTATTTATTCAAACAAGACACAAGTTATAAGCGTCTAAAAATCCTTGAAAGAAAAAATCCATTACATTATGTTGCAAAAGATATTAGTGAATTTGTAGCAACTAGAATGTCATCTAAAATATATACAAATGTATCGCCAGAAATGGTAGCCAGAAAACACCCTGCTCAAGATGCTCCTTATATTGGCTCAAAATTTTTTGACGGATATAAAAATTTATTTAAAGATATTTACGAAAATCATTATGGATTGCCGCAATTAGAAGCATTGCATGCTGAGTTAAAAGATGCTAAAGATATAAAAGATGTTAATTTAACTCAATATATAGAAAATAAAAATGTTGATCCAGCATATACTGCTTTAATTAAAAAACTACAAGTAGAAGCTATTGATATACCAGCGGCTGTTGACATCGTTAAAGCTCATATCGATAAAGTTAATGTCGAAGTAAGCGAGATAAGAAAAAGACCTAAGTTTCTTGGAACCCAGCAATTTTTAAGAACAAAAGTAGGAAAAATATTTAAGAATGCCATTCAAAGAAAAACAGGTGATAATAAATTAGTATATTCAGGTATAGAAAAAGCTTTAGTATTATCCGCATTATTTGCCGACAACGATGTGCATTCAGAAAATATTGGTGTAGTCATTACGAAAGATAAAGATGGGAAGGAAAGCAGGGAATGCGTAAGAATAGATTTTGGTGCAGCGCTTGCCAAAGAATATTTTAATACAAAAAGAGGGCTTAAATTAGGCTCAAGTCAGAGATTTCAATTTTTTTCTGCAAATCCTACCAATCATTTTACAGAATATCCAAAGAGCATTAAATATACCGAAACATTTGCAAACACTATTCGTGTAGCAGTAGAAAATCTTAAGCTTGGTATGGATGAACAGCGTAAGCTATTTAATGATAAAGAATTTAATTTATGGTCACATGAAGATAGGGTTAATTTTGCTAAACATATTGGAATGAAAAATCCAGAAGATCTTGCTAAGGATTCTTTAAACACAGGTATTGCAGCACATATAAAAGCGGTGCTTGAGCATCGCATGAGGTTATTAAAGGAGTATGAGTTAGATATAAGACTTTCTCAGTGTTTTACTAAAGTCGATGGAAAAATTATTTTTGATGAAAATAAGAGGAATGAATTTAAAGACATTATTAAAAATAACAAAGATGAGTTTAATGATTATTTTACCAAAGGCAAATTTAAGTTTCGATCAGATTTATTTACATCCGGAACTCCGCAGGCCTTGTTGGCTAAGCATTCGTTTGGTAAAGAAGTGGGCCGTGCTTATCAAGAAGTGTTGCAAGAAGAACAATCAACAGTCATTGGAAAATTATTCTTAGAACTAAAAGATGGTAAAGTCGATAATTTGCGAGATCGGTTGAGAACTCTCATTAATTATATCTTTATTTTACTTAGCAAAGAGGTTAAGCAAGCAGGATCTGATGATTTCATCCCTACATTAACATATTTAATTCCCAAATTACAGCCTGGTGAAAAGGAAAAAATTATTGAAAATTTAGAGAAACAAAATCTGATGGCAGAGTCTATACATGATGGACAATATTCTTCTGATCTTGTTAATTTAATGGTAGCGATTCAAGCAAAAAATCCAGCAAATCCAGAAAAGCAAGAAAAAACACAGCAAGATGAGGTAAAGCATATTAAGGCAGCCAAATCTTTTTCAGATACTGAATATAACGCTTTGTATCTAACCAATATCATATCGCCAACAGTTAAAGAAGTTGAAGAAAAAAAACCAACTGAAGAAAAATCGGTAACAGAAAACATAGATGTAGAACAGGGAAAAGCAAAGACAGAGGCCAAAGAAACAAAAACTGCAAAAATAAAGTCTCCTACAGAAGAAGATGCCATAGAAAAAGCAAAAGTTTTATCAAGTAGGGAGTTTCAAAACCGTCAGATGCGACAACATATGGCATTGGATGAAACTCCATATGTTCAATCAGAAAAGATGAAATTTGACTCTTCTTCAGCCCTAACAATGCGAGAATTAGTTACAAGCCCTAAGATTAAAACAAGCGAGGCAAGTTTTTATAAACACCGCGAACAAGATGGCAGCTTATCCATTGTAAGTTGGCAAAAACCCATTTTGCAGAAGGATGGTAAGATCACTAGGGAATGCGTGCAATATGTGAAAGATCAGATTCGTGAAATATTTAAAGAATTTCCTCCGCCTGGAACAATTATTGAGGTTTATGATAAAGATTTATTACAAGTGTATATGCTGATTTGTGAGCGATACAAAGAAAAATTGAATATAACTTGTGAAGATAGAACTGGAGTATCAGTTCCTAACTTAGTTGTGCCAAACAATTTAAAACATAAATTAAAGCTTGGTGAGCATGAAGAAGGCCACATGCCATTCTTTTCTCAGAAATCAAAACCAAAAGAAAATCCTAAAGATGTGTCAGGTGATGATAGTGAAGGAGAAAGCAGAAAGAAGGATATGCACTGAAAGAAGTGATTTAGTATATCATATCGTGCTATTTATAGGTTATTGTGTTGTGTTAAAAATAGGTTTTCATGTCAATACATATGTAGACGCGATTCTCAACTTTTATTAACCATTTGGATTATGGGTAATGATAAGGCTGCGCCCACCCTACATTAACGTAATTTAAAGTTGAGAATCGCGTTATGTAGGAAAATTCCCATTTTCAAGCTAACATAGCATGACATAATGATTTAAACAGGCTTCACCCATGAAAGAATTACGGCATTATTCATTATTTGACCATGTATGTTTAGGTTTTGACCAGGCGCTGAGGGCTGTATCAAATACAGCTAAAACCACAGGCAGGCCGAATCCAGCCGATCCTATTCCAGAATCTATTATGAATGCAGCAGAGCGTAAACATGCTGCGGCTCTCATGCGTATCAACCACACAGGCGAAGTCTGTGCCCAGGCGCTTTATCACGGTCAGGGGCTTGTTTCACGCTCTTCTGTTATCAAGCAAAAAATGCAACAGGCAGCGATTGAAGAAGGTGATCATCTGGCGTGGTGTAAACAACGTGTCGTTGAGCTAGGCAGTCATACTAGCTATCTCAATCCATTGTGGTATGCAGGGTCTTTTTCGATAGGTTTTACGGCAGGATTGGTGGGGGATGCCTGGAGTTTAGGTTTTTTGGCCGAGACAGAGCATCAAGTCGTTAATCATTTGGAAAAACATATGACGCAGTTGGCACGGCAAGATCATAAAAGCCATGCGATACTTAAACAAATGCAGCAGGATGAAGCTTTACATAGAGATGATGCTATGAAAGCAGGTGCGAACAAACTGCCTTTAATTATTCAAAAGCTAATGGGAGTATTGTCTAAAGTTATGGTTAAGACAAGTTATTGGATATAATTAAATCTCATTATTATCTGGTTAATCAAAGCAACTAAGAAGAACCCACCCCTGAAATGTTTCGGCGCGAGACTTTATTGTAAGACAACTTGCTATATCGCCGAAACATTGTCAGGGGCCCATTTTTAGTTGGCATCAAATCATAGATTTTCTTGTTATTAAATTCTTCATATGTTCAAAAAATAGGAGCGAAACATTCAATGAATGACAATAAATATTATGTATACATACTATGCAGTCAAAAATATGGAACATTATATGTAGGAATTACTATAGATATTGCAAAAAGGGTTGCTATTCATAAATCAGGTTTAGTACCAGGATTCACAAAGCAATATTCTGTAAATAAACTCGTTTATTTTGAAATACATGAAGATAAAGAAGAGGCGCTAAAACGAGAAAAAACTCTTAAAAAATGGCGTAGAGATTGGAAAATCAATTTGATAGAACGTGATAATCCACAATGGTTAGATCTTTATCAAGAGCTTTTAGCTTCGATATAAATAGTATTTTCATGGTAAGTTATACATAATAAAAATGCATTTTCTGAGGTTAGTAAAAATGGGCCCCTGACAATGTTTCGGCGATATAGCAAGTCGTCTTACAATAAAGTCTCGCGCCGAAACATTTCAGGGGTGGGTTCTTCTGATTGCTTGATTAACCGGATAGTCTGAAGTTAAATCTTCGCCATCACAATCAACGCCGATGTCTGTATCAACCAAACAATCCAAACACACTGCATAAAATAGGGAAACCAGCTGTGCTTGACTACCCAATATAATATCGCAGGAATAAGTCCAATAATGACAGGTACTGCGAGTAATGCAATGAGTTGGCGAGTCATATTGCCAGCATTGGCGCCTGTAAATACTTCAGTTAACACGCCGGAAATCCAGTCATGTAATGACAATAAGAGTTGCAAGCCTTGTTGGGCATAGGGCATAGCCATGATAATGGCGACACTTACGACTAAAATGGCGATAATTCTTTTGATCATAGATCAACGTCCTTGTTAGCTCTGATGGTAAAAATATAACATAATCAAGTTCTAAGTCCCACTCCTTTTTCGAGTAAATAGATGCACCAAACAAGCATGGCGAGTAGTAATATACATACCATTGAAAACCCATAAAATATATTGATATCAGTGGTTCCTAACATGCCATATTTGAAAGTCGAAACAATAATTAAAATAGGATTACATTGAGAAATCGTTTGCCAAACTGCGGGTAATTGATGAATAGAATAAAATATTCCGCCTAAATAAGTGAGAGGTGTTAGGATGAACGTAGGTATAAATGAAACATCATCGAATTTTTTTGCAAAAATACCATTGAGTAAGCCGCCCAATGAAAATAATAAGGAAGATAAAATGGCCATGCAGAACACGATCCAGTAATGATAAATAGGAATATGCGTGAATAAAAAGCCGATGCACATGACGATAATGCCAACTAATAATCCCCGTAATGCACCACCTAAGGTGTAACCTAATAAAATGATATAATTAGGCATAGATGAAACTAACATTTCTTCAATACTTTTGCTGAATTTAGCGCCGAAAAAAGAAGAAGATGTATTGGCATATGCGCTCGTCATAATCGACATCATGGTAAGTCCTGGGACAATGTATTGCATATAGCTATAACCCTGAATATCGTGTATCTGTGAGCCTATAAGTTTGCCAAATATAATAAAGTAAAGTGTCATGGTAATGGCAGGCGGCAATAAAGTTTGTGACCATATGCGCATGAAACGAATAATTTCTTTTTTTAAGATAGTTTGCAGGGCAATGATGTTTTTGTTAAATATGATACTCATGCTTGTTTCGCCTTATTTTCATTGATTAAACGAACAAATAATTCCTCAAGTCGATTGGTTTTATTGCGCATGCTCGTGACCAGGAGATTTTGTTGATTAAATAGCTTAAATAAATCATTTAAACTTTGATGTCGAGATAATTCAATTTCCAGCATTGTGTTATCTATCATGCGGTAATGATAGTGAGGCAAATCAGGCATGGTTTCCATGGGTTTTGCGAAATCAAAAATAATAGTCTGGATGTTCAGGCGATTAATCATGGACTTCATGTCCGCATTTTCAATGATTTCGCCGTGATCGATGATAGCGAGATTTTTGCAAAGATGCTCGGCTTCTTCAAGATAATGTGTTGTTAATATGATGGTGGTGCCTTGTTTATTCAGTTCAGAAAGAAATACCCATAAGGCATGACGTAATTCAATATCTACACCTGCTGTTGGCTCATCAAGAATAAGTAATTTTGGATTATTCACCAAGGCCCTTGCAATCATAAGACGTCTTTTCATACCGCCCGATAAACGTAAAGCGGAGTGATTGTGTTTTCCCCAAAGGTCCATTTTTTTTAAATAATATTTAGCACGTTCATAAGCAATTTTATACGGTATTCCATAATAGCCAGCTTGATTGATCACAATATCCTGGACTTTTTCAAAAGGACTAAAATTCATTTCTTGAGGAACAACACCTATGCATGATTTAGCAGCTTCTAAATCAGTGTCTATATCGTATCCAAAAACTTTTACAGTGCCGGAGGTTTTTTTGACTAAGGAACATAAAATGCCTATGGTTGTTGATTTTCCCGCGCCGTTTGGTCCAAGTAAAGCAAAAAAATCGCCCTCAGCAACTTCTAAATGAACCCCATTAAGCGCGGTAAGTCCATTACTATACGTTTTTCTGAGATGATTGACTGACAATGCTTTCATATCTGTTTTCCTAGTTTGTCGGGTAATTTTTTTAATAATAATTGCAATGCCTTAGCTCGATGGCTGATCAGGTTCTTTTTTTCTAATGCGAGTTCAGAAGCAGAGCATTTTTCGTCATAGTCATAAAATATAGGATCATAGCCAAATCCCTGTTTTCCAGCAGGTTGGGTCAATATCATGCCTTTCCATTCCGCTTCGCATATCAAAGGTGTAGGATCGAAAGCGTGTTGCATAAAAACCAGGGCACAATAAAATCGAGCTTGACGATGAATATCTGGGACATCTTGAAGTTCAGAAAGTAATTTTTTTATATTGTCATCTGATGCCGCTTTTTCTCCGGCAAATCGGGCAGAATAAATGCCAGGTGCTCCATGCAATGCGAAAACTTCTAATCCTGAATCATCAGCAATGGCGGGTAACCCTGTCTCACGACAAGCATGCCGCGCTTTAATAAGAGCGTTTTCGACAAAAGTAAGGCCTGTTTCAGGTATGTCACTCACTTTAAGCGATGATGACGGAATGATTTCGGCATCAAAAGATTTAAGCAATGTGGTTAATTCAAGAATTTTTCCTGAATTATGGCTGGCAAAAACAATTTTCATTTTTTTCATAAAGCTCGCATCAGGACTTGTAAAATAAGTAATGCAGGAATAGGTGATAGATCAAATCCTCCCACCGGTGGAATCAATCTTTGAAATGGGCGTAGAATGGGTGCGGAGAGTTGCGACAATACTTGTGATAAAGGCGTTTCTCCAGGTGTTAAAAAGCTTAAAATGGCTCCAAATAATATCGAATAAAAAAAGATGCTAAGCATTAATTTAATGGAACTTAAAACTGCACTCACAAATAATAATCCTATACCTGGAATGGAAAAGAATAGCGAGCTAATGATTAAGTATTTGAGAGTTGCCAGCATAATAATGAAGAAAAGCGTAGCATATTCAATGCCATGATAGGTGGGAATATAACGTCTTAAGGGTGCAATGACAGGTTGAGTCATGGTGATAACGAATCGTGTGATAGGATTAAAATAATTAGCGCGTGCGTAAGCTAAAATTAAACGAACACACAACACCATCAAATATAAATCAAATATGCTGCTGATTAAAAATATACCCGTATTGTTTAATGATTGATACATAGGGTTATGGCTCCAGTTCTTTTGCTATGATGCCCGCTAATGCCTCGGCACGTAAGTCAGCTGCTTTTATTGCACGAGAAAAAATATCACGAATATTGGCTGACTCCAACACCTGAATAGCTTCTTCCGTCGTGCCGCCTTTGGAAGTCACTTGTGCGCGAAGTTCCGTGACATTTTTTTCACTTTCAAGTGCCATGCGTGCCGCACCGTATGCAGTCTGTAAAGTAAGTAGACGTGCAATTTCAGGTGATAAGCCTAAAGATATTCCTGCATTTTGTATAGCTTCCATGATTAAGAAAAAATAAGCAGGGCCGCATCCTGAAACTGCAGTGACAATATCCATCAGTTTTTCTGACGTAACCCATGTGACAATTCCGACCGCTCGAAAAATATTTTCCGCAATTTCTCGTTCCTCTGCTGTGACATGAGCATTTGCAAATAATGCTGATGCACCGCAACCTAACATCGCAGGAGTGTTAGGCATGGCTCTTATAATAGAAGATGGTGCTTGTAAAAAATGTTGAATAATATTTTCATAAACACCTGCTGCAGTCGAGATAATCAATGGTTTGTTAAGATTAATAATATCCGCTAATTCAATCAATACCTTGGGTAATATCAGCGGCTTTACTGCAAATAAAATAACATCAGCCGTTTTTGCAGCCTCCATATTGCTTGTTGTGATGTTAAATTTTGCATGATATTTTTCTTGCAAAGCATTTAATTTAGATAGTGAAGGATTGCTAATCCATACTTCCGAATATTTGCTTGCAATAAGACCGCCCAAGAGGCAGCTTCCCATATTTCCTGCGCCTATGATGGCGATTTTTTTTGTATGCATTCGAGCCGTATTCCTTTTTTATAAGTTACCCTACATTTGTTATGTTATCTTTAATGCTTGATATAATTTGCGCTTGTGGAGAAAGCAACTGTTGTATTTCTGTGTATGGGATTTCAATTTCTTGCGGCCCATAAACATAGGGTGCAACTTGATATTCATCAAAAGTAATTAAAAGCGCACCTTTTTCAATGTTCCAATTTTTATAATTTTTTGCGATGGCTTTAGCGCCTTCTGCAATCATCCATTTGTCTTTTTCATCGACGGTTTTTTGCAGTTTAGTGTTGCTGTATTTTGCCAGCGCATCCAGATATTTAGCATCAGGTTTGAATAAATCATTCAAGGCTAATTCTTTGTTATGTATTAAATCATAATTGAGCACGCGATGTGAACGATAAGGATGTGCTCGACCCGCTTGCATTCCCTGAATGGTGAAGCGTATGCTGACTATAGCAAGTTCATGAATCACATCGATGTCATAATCAATTTTGAAAGTATTATTGCGTACTTCTTTCGGTAATGTTTTCATGTGCGGCATATCAAGTTGTACACTGTTTTTAAATTGCTGCATTTCTTCATCAATGATAGCGTTAACTTGTTTATTGAATGCTGACTCTGCCTCTTTATAACTGTTGCCTGTGATTTGCGGGTAGGTTGCGTCTACGGAATAATACATGCTGCGGTCTTTTTCATGTTTGCTTTTCGGAACAATTTTAGAAACGTTATTAAGATAGACAGCTTCATATTCTGCTGCATTCGAAGGTGTGGCCCCATGTGTTGCGGAAAATTCTGTTGTTTCAGCATTGGGATCGACCAAGGCAGAAACAAGTGTATCTCCGGTTAGCTTTGTTTGTTCGGATGGTTGAGCTATGGTTGCAAAGGCCAGGTGTGAACATAATAAGCTTGCTGTAAAAAGAGTAAGTTTTTTCATAGTATCCTCACATTATCGAAATTAAATTGTTCAAAAATATAACAGAACAAACCTTAAGTCGTCAATATAATATCTTTGAAAAAGTTGTAATGACAAAACGAATCATTTATATTGTTCCAAAATTAAGCAAGGACAGTTTTTAAGTGAAGCTCGCATTTTGTTTGTTTAAATATTTTCCATTCGGCGGTTTGCAACGTGATTTTTTACGTATCGCAAAAGAAAGTCTTGATCGTGGTCATCAAGTCGATGTTTTCACTATGGCGTGGGAAGGTGAGCATGAGCCAGGGCTGACTATTCATATGGTGCCTGCCAGAGGCCTTTCAAATCATGCACGTGCCAAAAATTTCATTGCTGCCATTGCTCATCGTCTTTTATCGTACGATGTTGTCGTGGGTTTTAATAAAATGCCAGGGCTGGATATTTATTATGCAGCGGATACTTGTTATCAAGCAAAAGCTCACGCGCAGAGAGGTTTATGGTATCGTTTAACGCCTCGGTATCGACATCTGATTGCTTTTGAAGCAGCAGTTTTTAAATCATCGACAGAGATTTTATTATTATCAAGAAAGCAGCAAGATGATTTCATGCGATATTATCAAACCTTGCCTGAAAGATTTCATCTATTACCGCCAGGAATCGCTAGAGATAGAGCAGCTCCTCACAACGCGCAAGACATTAGACATCACATGAGGAGTGAGCTTGGTATCCGTGGGGATGAATTTTTATTGTTAATGGTAGGCTCAGGATTCAAAACCAAAGGTTTAGACCGCGTATTGAGGGGGTTAGCGGCGCTGCCGAATGATTTACAAACTCGCTGCAAGGTTTATATTATTGGTAAGGATAATCCGCGCTTATTTCAAAAACAGGCAAGCAAGCTTGGTATTAAAGAGAAAATTCATTTTTTGGGCGGGAGATTAGATGTGCCAAATTTTTTCCTGGCTGCTGATCTACTTTTACATCCTGCTTATAATGAAAACACAGGAACTGTCTTACTCGAAGCAATGGCTTCAGGCTTGCCGGTTTTGACAACAGATGTTTGCGGTTATGCATGTTATATTAAAGATGCAAATGCAGGTTATGTTTTATCATCGCCATTTAATCAAGCTGAATTTAATCAGGCCGTGGCAAATATGTTGTTATCTCCAGAACGCGCAGATTGGAAAAAAAATGCTATTCATTATGCCAAGCAAGCGGATATTTATAGCATGCCGGAGCGAGCAGTCGATTGTATTGAAGGTTTATTGATATGAAAGAGTTCATGATAAGCTCTTCACTTCAAAATATATTTGGAAATGGTTCTTTTGAACGCATTATGTCGCTGCAAGGAGAAGTGTATCGGGCACTTGAAGGACGAAGTACTGAGCGGCTGATGATCGCAAATCAGCCTTATTTTATAAAAAAACATCATGGTGTAGGCTGGCGCGAAGTTATTAAAAATTTACTTCAATGCAGGTTACCTGTAGTTAGCGCAAAAAATGAATATATTGCACTTACAAAGTTAGCAGAATGGAATATAGCTGTCCCAGAAATAGCAGCATATGGTCATCAAGGTCATAATCCTGCCAAAGTACGATCATTTATTATGACTAAAGAATTACCTAAGCATATAAGTTTAGAAGATTTTTGCAGACATTGGCCAAGTTGTCCGCCTTCTTTTCATTTTAAAAAAAACTTAATTAAAGAAATTGCCCTGATTGCGCGAGTTTTGCACACTCATGGCATGAATCATAGAGATTTTTATATTTGCCATTTCCTGTTAGATGTGTCAAATCTAATCAATTCTAATATCAAATTGTATTTAATTGATTTACACAGAGCTCAATTGCGCAAATATACGCCGCAAAGATGGGTGATAAAAGATTTGGCAGGTTTGTATTTTTCTAGCAAAGAAGTTGGTTTAACTAAAAGAGATATATTGCGTTTTATTATAGAATATCATAATAAGCCCTTAAAAAAGGTGTTCAACAAGGAATTAAGCTTTTGGTTAAAGGTAAAAAAACGTGGCGACCAATTATATAGAAAACACAAAAAATAGTTCAAAAGAAAATATGACATGGAAAACACTTTATCGCGCAAATCGCACGATAAAAACTCCATTTCAAATAGTATTAACCGATCAAAATGAAGTGTTAAGTTGTGAGGAGGTTATACGTATCGTTCCTAAAAAGCGTTTACTTGCTTTTGGAATGTGGGGCGATAAAGAAGTTGCTGTCAAATTATTTTATGAAAAACAAAATGCCAAACGTGATGCGGAGCGTGATGCATTCGGTATTGAATCGCTTATGCAGACGAATGTTCCGACAGCTAAATTGCTCTACAAAGGCAGCATAGATAAAGATCGTATTCATATTTTAGTTTTTGAAAAAATCAATGATGCGGTGAGTTTAGAAACCTTATGGCAAAATAAAAATAATATCGACGATATGCGGCCGCTTTTGCAAGCTGTAACAATAGAGCTTGCCACGCAACATGTATTAGGTATTCTACAGAATGATTTACATTTGCGTAATTTTCTTATTACAGAAAAAAATATTTATACTTTGGATGGCGGTAAAATTGAATATATTGAACAACCTCTCGATACAGAAAATAGTATAGTATATCTGGCATTATTTTTAGCACAATTTGGCGTAGGCGTTGAAAGTTTACAACAAGAGCTCTTTGACATTTATGCTAAATCACGCGGCTGGCTTGTTAAGCCTTCAGATATTAAAGCATTTCATAAATGTTTGGCTAAACAAACAGAAGAGCGTATGCGTAAATATAAAAGAAAAATTTTCCGTCCATGCTCGTCTTTCAATAAGATAAAAAAAATTAATAAGACAATCATGTATGATAGGCAATATGAATCATCTGAATTTCAGCATGTATTACTTAATCCGGATGTTTATATAGATCATCCGAAAGCTCTGGTATTAAAAGCTGGACGCAGCTCAACCATAGTTAAGATCGTAGTAGATGGGCGTGAATTAGTTATTAAAAGATACAATATAAAAAACGTATGGCATGGATTGCGTCGTTGTTTGCGAGCAACACGCGCAAAAAAATCTTGGCGAATATCGCAACAATTATATGCATCGGGTATAGCAACACCAAGACCCATCGCATTTATTGAAAATACGTTTTTAGGTTTTCGCGGAAAATCTTACTTCATCATGGACTATCTGGATGGCCAGCATCTAGGAAATTATTTCATGGATCATCAGAGTGATATGCAAGCATGTGAACGCATGGCGAAACATAGCTTAGATTTATTAAGAAATTTGACCAGGCTGCGTATCACACAAGGCGATTTAAAAATGACTAATATGTTAGTGGCTAAGGATATTCCTTATTTGATTGATTTTGACGGTGCACTGGAATATATCTTTACCATGACATTGCGGCGTGCTTTTAAAAATGAACTCAATCGTTTTATGCAAAATTGGGAAGATACACCGCATATTTATGCATTGTATGATCGTTTGATACATGATGAAATGATTATGTAGAAATAAAATATTTATGTATGAATTAAAAAATAATCTCATCAAACTCGTAAAAATTTTAAATGATGGTCAATATCATGATGGCAATAGCATAGGCGAAACCTTGCAATTGACGCGCAGCGCGGTTTGGAAAACCATCAAAAAATTACAAAATTACGGTATAAAAATTGATTCTATTAAGGGTAAAGGCTATTTATTACAAGAACCACTTTTGCTCATGGATCAAAATGAAATTAAAAATCATATTGCAAAAAATGCCGAAGTCACTGTTTTTGAAACAATAGGTTCTACGAATCAATATTTAAAACAATTTAAACATCATAAACATCCAAAAATCTGTATCGCAGAACAACAAACCGCAGGGAAAGGCCGATTCAATCGTGAATGGCATTCACCTTTCGGAAAAAATATTTATTTATCTTGTTTGTATCCTTTTCAAAAAGATGTGAGTGAATTGGCAGGCTTAAGTTTATTAACCAGTCTTGCGGTTGTCAAAACATTGCATGATATAGGAATCCATAACCATTTATTTGTGAAATGGTCTAATGATGTAGTATTTGACAGTAAAAAATTAGCGGGAAACTTGATTGAAGTACAAGCAGAAACGCATGCAGCTTGCCAGGCTATCATTGGAATAGGCTTGAATGTGAATATGCTGCATGATGAAGATAATAAAATATCGCAGGATTGGATATCGGTGCGTCATATGTTAAATCGATATATAGACAGAAATGATTTGTCTGCTCGTTTAATTAATAATTTGCTGGCCTATTTAAAAATATTTGAAACACAAGGATTCGAGAATTTTGTTGAAGAATGGGATAAAGTCGATTATTTGAAGAATAAAATCATTTCATTGAATATATTTAATGAAAAAATAGCCGGAAAAGTGTTGGGTATTAATGCTCAGGGTTATTTGTTGTTACAGTTACCTGATGGGAGTGTGCGGATTTGCTCCTCGGGCGAGGCAAGTTTGATTAGAGAGGAAATATATTAATACTTTCATGATGCCCAACGATTCCAAGGCAGGGGGACTTTAACCAGTTTTTTAGCGTCAAAATGATTTCATCATGTTCTTCGCGTTGTGGGATGATGCAATTAGCTATCCAGCCGGCGATAGGAATATTATCATTTTCAATGGCCTTATGCGTTAAAATAGCATGATTAATGCATCCTAAACGAATTCCAACAACAAGAATAACCTTGAGATCTGCAGCTTTAACATAATCCGCCATGGTTTCCTGATCATTGAGTGGAACATACCAGCCTCCTGCGCCTTCGACCAGACAAAGATCAGCAGGATAGTGTAATGCCTCTTCAGTATGTTTTATTAATTCATTAACGGATACCTCACAATTGACTTGTTGGGCTGCAATATGGGGTGCTATGGCAGGCAGAAAAGCATAAGGATTAATTTTATGATAGGGTAATTTGATAGAAGATACTTGTTGTAGTGCTAAAGCATCTGCGTTGTATAAAATACCATTATGTAACTCGCACCCAGATGCAATGGGTTTAATACCTAAAGTTGAGTAGTGATGTTTGTTAAATGCATGCAATATGCCGGTAGAAATATAGGTTTTACCTGCGTCGGTGTCGGTGCCTGTGATGAATATTTTCTGTGTCATGATAGTCTCTATGTTTTGTCATCATCCACCACTGTGTCATGCCAGCATGCTTTTAGCTGGCATCCAGTGCTGTAGGATCGATGCATAATTTGAGAAGAAAGTCCCTCTCCCCTCCAACGCTTTTTGTTGGAGGGGAGAGCCGGAGAGGGGAGGCTTAGGGTTTGCAATAATTTCGAGATTTTTTCACATAACATACATCAATCCTTCAATTATTGTCGTTTCTAATCCATCATTCCTTCTTTTCATTTCTTTTTTTATATACCGACATCCCAAATAAAATAACGATAATATTCTTCTTTTCTACTTTTTTGTTTTTAAATGAGTCATTTTTAACATTGAGGCGAACCCAAGCCTCCCCTCTCCGGCTCTCCCCTCCAACAAAAAGCGTTGGAGGGGAGAGGGACTTTCTTCTCAAATTATGCGTCGATCCTACAGCATCCAGTGTGGATGCCAGCTAAAAGCATGCTGGCATGACACAGTGGGGACACACCAATGGGCGCAAATGTTATTTTTTAACTATAAAATAACCAATCCGATAACTTAATGTAAATAAATTATTATTCGACTGAATAAATTTTCTCATTTTTTTAAAAGAAATATTTCTATTTTTTTCAGCTACATAATCAGCTCCCACTGATTTAATGGATCTTAATGCTTTTAATGCATTATCAAAAGCAAAAATTATTTCTTGAGTTTTCATATGAATAATATTGAACCCGGCATCTAAAATATGCTTTTCAATCTGCATTAATTCATGAAACGTATTGATAGAACAATCATTTTTTATTTCTTCAAAAGTACCTAATAAAGGCATAGAAAACGCGAGCATACCATTTTCATTAAGTTTGCTATGCATAGAAACAAGTGTTTTACCGAAGTTATCACTCCAATGTAAAGATAAATTCGCATAAATCATATCAAACAATACATTAGGTAAATCATTATAATCAGCGAGCTCAACATGAATATTGAACGGGTTTAATTTTTCTTTTGCGTGCGCTAAAAGTTGATCTGCTATGTCGATGGCATAGAAAGTTTTATATTGAAATCTAGCCGCAAGTTCTTTTGTAATAATACCCGTGCCGCAACCCGCATCTAAAATATTAGTGCTATTTGTACAGTAATTTTTTAATAAATCAATGAGTGTTAAGCCAGTATTTAGCTGTAATGCACATGACGCATCATATTGATCAGCCGCTTGATTAAATGCTTTTTTAACATGATTTGATTTCATAGGAGAGTTCATCAAGTAATTGCGTGATTTGAGCTTCCGTATGAAGACAATTTAGGGAAATTCGTATACGTGAAGCATTGTTTGGGACAGTCGGCGGTCTAATGCAGGAAACTAATATATTTTTTTCTAATAATTTTTGTTGAATTTCTATCGCTTTCATATTTGAGGCAACTAAAATAGATTTAATCGGTGTTTGATCCGATGAAACCAAACTAAATCCCCTTTCACTTGAGCCTTTTATAAAGAAATTTATTAAATGATGTAAAGTTTCTCTACGCCAAGATTCTTCTCGCATCACTTTGAGAGAGGTAAGCGTGGCATGACTCACAGAAGGCGGTAAAGATGTGGTGAAATAATAGGTTCTAGCAAATTGTAAAATATGCTCAACAATGTCTTCACTGCCAGAAACAATCGCACCAAAACTTCCCAAAGCTTTGCCTAATGGCGTCACTAAACAAGCAATATTATGTTGTGTCTCGCAAATACTTTTTCCTGTTTTGCCTACCACACCTATGCCATGTGCATCATCGACA
This sequence comes from Gammaproteobacteria bacterium, assembly GCA_013288655.1. Taxonomy (GTDB): domain Bacteria; phylum Pseudomonadota; class Gammaproteobacteria; order DSM-16500; family DSM-16500; genus JABDBK01. The sequence continues at coordinate 53,587 of JABDBK010000004.1, forward strand.
ATGAGTCTGGCTTTCAAACCGGCTAATTTTTTTATATCAGTCAAATTGCCCTGCATGCTGAAAACACTTTCCGTGATAAGCAATGGATTATCATGTTGATGAGTTAAATATTCTGCATGAGACATATCATTATGACGATACCGATAATATTTGGCGCGAGATAATTGTATTCCATCTATGATAGATGCATGACATAATTTGTCTGCAATAATGACAGAATTTTTATTGGCAAGAGATGATATAACCCCTAAATTAGCATGATATCCCGAGTTAAATAATATGGCTCTATCACGATTTAAAAATTCACAAAAAGCATCTTCAAGTAGTTTATGTGATTTGAAATAACCCGACACAAAATTCGCTGATCCGCTGCCAAGACCGTACGTTTGAACGCCTTCGATAAATGCTTTTTTTACATCAGGATGATTGGCAAGATTAAGATAATCATTACTTGTAAAATTAACAACAGATTTTCCGTGCATGAAAAGCATGGCATCGTCACGGCCTTCTATAGGATGACGATGCCTAAATAAAAATTGAGATTTATGCTTATCCAGCAACTTGGTTTGCATGTTGGGTGTCAGTTTTGGTGATGGACATGCCTAATTTATTTAGTAATTGATTATCTTTATTGGTTTCTGGATTAGGTGCTGTGAGTAATGTATCTCCTGAAAACATGGAGTTGGCTCCGGCCATAAAACATAAAGCATGCATTTCTTCAGACATGGTATCTCGGCCTGCTGATAATCGCACGTATGAAGTAGGAAACATGATTCTTGCCACAGCTATCATGCGTATAAATTCTAAGTTGTCGAGCGGTTCTGCATTTTCTAAGGGGGTGCCTTTGATAGCCATAAGACGATTGATAGGAACGCTTTCGGGAGCCTCAGATAAATTAGCCAACTGTAATAAAAATTCAATCCGATCTTGTCGAGTTTCACCCATGCCAATAATGCCGCCACAGCAAACATGGATGCCGGCTTGTCTGACATTTTCAAGCGTGACTAACCTGTCTTCATAAGTACGTGTGGTGATAATTTTTTTGTAAAATTCAGGTGAAGAATCCAGGTTGTGATTATAATAATCAAGCCCAGCTTCGTGTAATTGTTGAGCTTGGTCTTTATCCAACATGCCTAAGGTAACGCAGGTTTCCAAGCCTAAATCTTTGACCGCTTTAATCATTTCTATGACTTTAGGAAAATCTTTTTTAGGAGGGCTGCGCCATGCTGCACCCATGCAAAAACGCGTAGAACCGTTTGCTTTAGCAAGTTTTGCGTCTTCGATGACCCCTGCCACATCCAGCAAACTTTCTTTTTCTAAGCCGGTATCATAATGTGCGCTTTGTGGACAATAGCTGCAATCTTCGGGACACTGCCCAGTTTTGATGCTGAGTAAAGTGGCTAATTGCACTTCATTAGGTGCAAAATGTTGTCTGTGTATAGTTTGTGCTGTAAAAAGTAAATCCGTGAGAGGCAATTCAAATAATTCAGCAACTTTTTCTTTGTTCCAGATAGTCGACATAGTGTTTGATTTTTAACCTTCGATTGTTTTGTATGGAAATATATGTTAACTTTTGCGCGCAGTCAACCCATAAATAATAATAGGTTTACCATGCAATATTCTAATGCTCTTTGGAATCCCTGTTCCCAAATGAAAGATTACGAAACTTTTAAACCTCTTCACGTTATAGGTGCAAGTGGTAGTTATATTCATTTAAAGAATGGTCAGAAAATCATAGATGCAATTTCCAGTTGGTGGTGTAAGTCCTTAGGTCACAATGATCCTCGTTTGAAAAAGGCCTTGCTAGAACAGGTTGATCGTTTTGAACATGTGATTTTAGCGAATACAGTGAATGATACAATTTTGTCACTTTCTGAAAAACTCACGCAACTTACTTCGACCTTGAATAAAGTTTTTTACGCAAGCGATGGATCGTGTGCGGTTGAAATTGCGATGAAAATGAGTTTGCATGCAAGAAAACTGATGGGACAAGCTGCTAAACAACATTTTATAGCTTTAGAAAATGCTTATCACGGCGAAACCGCTGCTGCATTAAGCGTGAGTGATCTAGGTCTTTATCGAAAAGATTATGAGTCATTATTGTTTACACCACATTATATTTCTTCTTTACCTTATGTATGCGGCACTCACGATCCACTTTGGCAGGATTGTTCATTACATTGGGAAGCTATAGAAAAATCACTGGAACCTTTTATAGAAAATACTACCGCTATTATTCTTGAACCTATTGTGCAGGGTGCAGGTGGAATGAAGATTTATAGCCAGGATTTTTTGCGGCGTTTAAGAATTTGGACAAAACAGCGTGATATTCACTTAATTGCTGATGAAATCATGACAGGCTTTGGCCGCACAGGGAAAATGTTGGCATGTGAACACGCAGGTATTGAGCCTGATTTTTTATGTTTATCGAAAGGTTTAACATCGGGTTGGCTGCCTTTAAGCGCCATGTTAACAAGCCAGAAAATCTATGATCTGTTTTACGATGATTACAGTGCTGGTAAAGCATTTTTACATTCACATACTTATACGGGCAATGCATTGGCGGCTAGTGTTGCGCTTGAAGTATTAAAAATTTTTTCGGAAGAAAATATTGTATTTCAATCTGAACGCTTGGGAAAAGAAATGTTAGCTTCTATGTATGATATCGCAGATCAAACTAGAAAAATTCATAACGTCAGAGGGATAGGAGCTATCGTTGCGGCAGATATTATTTGCGATGGTCCTAAACGTCGGAGAGGATTTGAAGTTTTTCAAAAGGCGGTTGAAAGAGGGGCTTTATTAAGACCCTTAGGCAATACGATTTATTGGTTGCCGCCTTTGAATATGACGATAGAAACCTTGGCGAAATTAAAAAACATGACGAGAGACGCGTTATATTGACCACCATATAGGCCATTTACAACCATAAATAACTATAAATATAATTGAATTACAACCATAAGTATAATAAAATATACATGATTTAAAGCCATGGAATTTTTAACTATATGAAAAGAATGATTTTTTATTATTTAAAAGCTTGGATTCAGGATCCTCACCGAAAACCTCTTATATTAAGAGGAGCTCGGCAGGTGGGAAAAACCCACAGTATTCGCGAACTAGGTAAATTATTCGAGGATTTTGTTGAAATCAATTTCGAGGAATTAACAGAAGCAGGCGCAATTTTCGAAAAAGACTTGAATGTTGACAGAATAATAAGAGATCTCAATATTTTGACCGGAAAAAAAATTATTCCTGGAAAAACGTTATTGTTTTTAGACGAGGCACAAGAAGTTCCTAGATCGCTTATAGCATTGCGTTATTTTTATGAAAAAATGCCAGATCTTCATGTTATAGCAGCCGGTTCGTTGTTGGATTTTGCGATTGAACAGGTTGGAGTTCCTGTGGGGAGAGTACAATTTTTATATCAGCACCCTATGTCGTTTATTGAATTTTTATTGGCAAAAGGTGAAAAGATACTAGCAAATGAAATATTAAATATTTCATTTGATAATCCATTTGACGAGGTCATTCATAATAAAGCACTTACTTTGTTAGGCGAATATATTGCAATTGGTGGTATGCCACAAGCTGTAAAATCTTGGGTAACATCGAATGATATCTCAACATGCGCAACAGTTCACGAAATAATAACTTCTGCTTATATTCAAGATTTTCAAAAGTACGCTAAAAAATTTCAATTGAAATACATAGAGTTGATTTTTAATAGAATCCCTCATGTGATTGGTAAAACTATAAAATATACCTATTTTTCAAATGAATATCGTAAGAGAGAGCTTGAACCTTGTCTTGATTCATTAATCAAGGCGAATGTAACTCATAAGGTTATACAAACTTCGGGGAATGGCATACCCTTAGGTGCTGAAAGCAATTTAGAAAAATTTAAATTAATTTTCCTTGATATTGCGCTTGCTCAACATATGCTTGGTCTTGATATTAAAAAATGGTTTTTAGATCCTACCATTGAATTTATTAATAAAGGAAATTTAATCGAATCTTTTATCGGACAAGAAATGCTTGCTTATCATGATCCGTATCGTTTGCCTCGTTTATATTATTGGCAACAGGAGTCACGCGTAAGTCAAGCCGAAATTGACTATGTGATAGCTATTGATAATAAAGTGATACCTATTGAAGTAAAAAGCGGTGAAGGAAGAAGCTTAAAAAGCTTGCGTACTTTTTTAAATTCACATTCGTCTTCTTATGGTATTCGTTTTTCAGTACATAATTATTCTATATTCGATAGCATACATTCTTATCCTCTTTATGCAGCTGTTTCAGTTTGCTGTCAAGATAAAGTAGCGTTAATGAATTTGCTTGATAATTAACAAGCATGACGAGAGATGCGCTGTTTTAAATCCTCATTTGTTTTCATTTCAGCTTTATCAGACATTGATCTTGGAGCTGAGATAATGAGATCCAATATTTCTATAGGTATATCATTTTTATCATGTTCTTTGTGACGAATACAAAATTCGCGAATTGAAAACGTTTCTTTTTCTATTTCTTCATTGCTAATATTTTTTATATCTACATCTTTAGGGATGACAAGGCATCGAATGTCAGGATCAGCGGAGTGGTTTAATAACATTTGAATCAATGCTTTTGCATTTTCAATCGATTGTTCAGCGTGATCGATATACTGCATAAGAATACCGATTATTGGACGATTTAAGCATGTTAACAATGAGATCTCTCCATAAGGAGTAATGTCTAACACTAAAGCATTTATATCTGCGCCAAATTCAATCAATAATTTAGCACAGGATAAATTTAAAAAATCGCTTGCTATGGACAGCAATTTATTTAGTAAAGGTTTATTTGGTTTTATTTTATTGAGAATCATTCGACTTAAAATAGGTAAATCCAATTTAAATGGAGCCCGTATCATTGCTTCAATAAATTTTCCTTCTGAAGTTTGATTCGTTTTACCAGAAAAAAAGTTTTTTATTTGTTGTTTAAGTGCTGCTTTATCTATTTCAAAAAACATGGGTATTCTGTTGTTTATGGCAGAAAAATTTTTTTTAAGTTCGTTATAATTATCAAGAAAAGCTTGAAAGGATATTAAAAGCCATAGATCACTCTTATATATTCTTCTATCGTATTTATGTTCGTACATTGTTTCCAGAGTTGGATTGTCTGCAGTCGTTTGTTTTTTTACTTCCAATAAAAATAAAACGACAGTTAGGTAGGTGATAAGTTTTTCTTGTTCCATCCCAACTTCTTCTGTCAATGCTTTGTGCTTTTGTTCGGGTTCTTTTATTTCTCTCCAATCAGGTATAAAAAATTCATTTTTTAAAAGATTTTTCCATACTAATGGATTTGATAATAGATCTTTTGTCTCTCTGTTGACAGTTCTGGCATGCCGAGTCTCTGTTGAAGAAAGAAATGAAAAAACATGTAAATTACAAGTCTTAGGTATTTTTTTTAGCATAAAGCAACCTTTTTATGAATGATGGGTAATTCCCCAGGTTCGTCATCGCGAGAATTAGGCGGTATAGGTGTATCGAGTAGTTGTTCCTTTACTTGCAAGCATTCCAGATCCTTCGTCACTGTAGTGGGCAGTTTAGTTGGATTAGATTGAGAAAATAAAGTAGATGGGTTGCCTGAAACATTCACGATGACTTCTGGTTGTACCACTTGTGCTAAAGGTGGTATAGATGGTCCTGTATATGTTGTTACTTCTGTAGCAGCTGGCAGCAGGTCAGGCATGAGTGGGGCCGAAGGTAATTTCGTATGCTGCATTGAAACTTCTGCAGAGGTTTGTAATGGTTCTTTTTTTACCAAAGGGTTTGATTGAATGATTGCAGCAACTTGATTTTCTTTGTCAGTGATAAAATTATTACTATAAGTTTTTGTATAGGCTCCTTCATAGCGTATGGCTGAGCTGAGGCTTTCTTTTAGTCTATAATTTATTGTTCTTATTTCAGCATCAGTAAATACATTAAATTTACTCACATATTCTAAAACAAGAAAAATATATATGAACGGATCTTTAATTTTATAATACTCTATTAGGTATTTTGATATATCAAAGGAATATAGATAAAATTTCTTCATTAAAGTTAAAACTTGAATTTTATTATAGGAGCGAAACATAGTTTTAGGATTAAGATTCTTAAGATAAAAAAGATATGTTGCATAGTCGCTTTCTCCTACAAAAGGCGCAATAGCGGCGCAAAAAAGCATATGCCTGCCATGTCTTGGAAATACATTTTTTGTTAACCGAAATTTCGGAAGTTCTGCTATTCGTGTATCTTTATAGTAAGCATCAATCATTCGTCGAAATCCACGTACTTCTCCTTGTTGTAATGCGGCACGTAGTAGATCACTTTCTTTTTCACCAGCTTTTTGTTCGAGTTCTGGTTGATGTAAACCTAAAATTTGATCGACTATATATTGACTTCTATCCATTTGTTGGTCGATTTCTTCAGGAGACATTCCCAGCTCATCTCTCATAATAAATCTTATGCTGCTTTGTATTTTATGTTTTATGATAGTTTGCTCATAAGTAGGATTTATCAATTTTTGTTTCATGACAACTAAAATTAATATTAACGAATCTAAATCCTTATATTGTTTTTTAGCTTCGCATAAGGCATTCAGATTGTTTGAAAAAAAATCTTGCAAATACTTTAATTTTATTTTATCGGTTTTACTCATACGATTCAATAACCGCGATAAATTATCAATTTTTAAGTTAGTAATTTCTGATCGATAACAAGTTAGCTGTGAATCCAACTGGCTGTACATGGCGCCAATGGCTGATAAGACAAGCAGCCTGTCAAAGTTGTTTTTTTTGTGACAATGTTTTATCGCCTTTTGAAGCGCATTATGATCACCCGCCAATGCTTTGTAGGTTATTATTTTTATTTCAGATTCCTTTTTTTGCAAATACTGTTTGAATTCATTGTTGCCGCCTTCATGTTTTATATCTTGGCATACATTGTCTCTTCTCGAAAAATCAGTCCTAAGAAGTTTTACAATACTTAAGTTTGAATTTTTCTCAGCTAGATTTAATGGTGTTTGACCTAAATTATTACTTTTGTTTGGGTTAGCCCCAGCATTCAATAATGTTTTGACTAAATCAAAATGCCCGTTCATAACAGCTTTATGTAAAGCAGTGTTGCCATCATCATCTCGGTAGGCGAGGAGTGCTTTAAGTTCTAAAGCGGGTATTCCTAATAGATTGTGGCCTAATAACAGGATTAACATTGAAAGATTGTTTTTTGATCCATCTTGAGTTTTGCATTCGTTCACAGTATTAAATACAAACTTAGTTAATTCAGTTCTCACTTGGTGAGATTGGTTTTTCTCGTCTTGAGCTTTACATAAAAGATCTTCATCAAGAATATGTTGTAATGAATCATCATCATTTTCAAAAAAATGGTAAAATATGTTAAGCTTTTGTATGTTATATTTGTCTTGCTGCGCTTTTATCTTTTCCTTATTCTTTGATTTAAGAATAGCCGCTAAATAATAACGTCCGTTACTCATAGCCAAGTCTTCAGGTGTTTTCATTTCCTTATTTTTTATATCAATATTGGCGCCCGCATTTGCCAAAATATATGCTAGTTGACAATCACCTTGTTCCGCTGCCAAATGTAACGCGGTGTTCTGAGTGTCTTCGGTTTGTTCGTTTAAAAAAGCATTCGCCTGAATGAGTTTATTTATAAGTTCTACATTTTCTGATTTATTTTTTTTGACAACTTCTAGCAAGGCTTTTGCATATATTTTTTCACTACCAGATATTTGGATTTTTTTAGATGCTATCATATCGACTAATGACCAATCCCCAATTTTCCTGGAACGTGCAAGAGCAAAATCCATCATTTTTGCAAGCTGGGGCGTATCTAATTTTTTTTCTGATATTTTATTGATATAGATTGGGTGATGCTCATCATAGGTCGTTGTTTCAAGGTTTTTTATTAAAACGTCTGTGGAAACTCCATAATTCATCAGCATATTTAAAACAATCCAATCTTTGTCATTAACATGCATTATAAAAGCGTCATTCGCTTCCTTTTGTGTGAGCGAAACGCGAAGAGCTTCATAAAAGGGAGTATTTGCAGGATTATCTTTAAGTAGATCGTTAACATTTTTTATAACGTCCGTACAATCAGGCTGACGTATCACACAGGCAATTCCTTCGGCAAGAAGTTTTATACCTTCAGCATTCGTCAGCATTTCTGCTATAATATCATTCCATTGATGCTCAAGCATAAAATGTAATGCATATTTTTTTGTATTGGGGATATACCATGTAAGTTTGGCGTTAGCTTTAATAAGTTTTTTAAAAATCTCTTTTTGTCCGTTTTTAGCGGCAGTTACTAAAATATCACCGTATTTTTTTTCATTTCCTGGGATTATTTTAGAAGCTAACGCATCTGCAAGACACCAATTTTTAGAGTCAACAGATCGATCAGTTACTTTATAAATAACTTTATCAAGCATGTCTTGCGATGGTTTTTTTTCTAAAAGCTGATTGAGATAAACTACGGCAGTATTAATATCTTTGCATGTCTCAATAGCCTGTAGATAAGTTTCTGCATCAATACCGTAATGTATGAGCAGATTCAAAGCCTCACTGGGGAAGGCATCATTCATGTGTGCTAAATAAGCTTTATTGGCTTGGTCTTGAGTGAGTGATTTGCGAAAAATTTCAATATGATCATTTCGATGTTGTGGGTTAAGTTTTTTGTTGACTGCTTTGATAACCTCATTGCAATAACCCGATATTTTATCATCTGTGATGGCGCGTACGATACCATTTGCAATATGCTGTAGATTTTCTTTGTTTTCTAGATTACTTGCAACTTCACTCATGTATTCAATAACTTCATAATCTTTATTATCAACGGCGTAATCAAAAGTTTTAAGTGCGGGATTGAGAATATAGAATCCGCCAAATCGAACATTTTCTTTAACTAATTTTTTTATAGTCTCTATTCTAGATTTGTCTGTAAGAGGAATCTCATAGATTGCGGCTAATAGGAGACTACTATTACCATTTGATTTATCTCCTAATGCAAATTTTGATGCAAACATATGCAATAGTGAGTAATCCATGTCTTTTTGACATTGGTTTCTAATCCAACTTTTAACATCTATATTTGCATCCAGATATGTTAAAAATAAGGTGTTAACTTGAACTTTGGTAAGAAGTTTAATAAGTTCTTCGTACAGTTCAGAAAATTGATCAGGCTTAAGTATGCTGAAAATTTTGCATAAAATATTTTTATGATGGTCCTCGTGAGGGTCATTAAAAGCGCGTGCGCAAAGTGCAGCTATGAAAAAAGCATCATCAGCCATTTTGGTTAATGAATCAGTTATATCCTGACGTGATTTTTCACTTTCTGTTAAGATGGATGTTAATAATAATTCTTCTGCTTTAGTTAATTTTCTGGTTGTTGACATAATTTTATCCTTTCTTAGGTCATTTTTTTAGTATAAGGCATCCTTACGTCTTCCATCTCCTGCTCGAACTTTCTTTTTAACGCAGCTCCTGGTTTTAAATGATCATTATTAGCACGAGCAAAAAAATATTTTTCACAAGCTAATAATTTATTGATGTTTTTTGTTTCTGTAACACGCTCATCTTCAAGCGGTGTTTTATAGGATAAATCGTATTGAGCGATAAGATCAATTAATGCCATAGGAAGTTTTCGTACTATAGCTGTACCTTGATGGATGGCGTTAAATACATTTTTTTTATGAAGCTCGTGAATTTCTTGAAGTTTTTTTAGATAAGTTCCAGCTTCCTCAATTTCCTGGTCTGATAAATCAAATATTTCGTTCGTTTGCTCAGAATTTAATGTTATTTGTTGTTCATACAATGCAGCGAGAGCGAATGGCACACGTGTGTCACGTATGTCACAAGCTTTAATAAGACCCCATAAATACTTTGCACTGTCTTCTTGATGATGACCAGGATGAGCACCTGCCATGAGTAAAGCCATTTGGCAATCAAAGTAATCTCCTTCTTCGAGGCCATGCAATCCTGTTACTAGCAGAGCAGTGCGACCTTCATTATTTTTGTTATTTATGTGAGCTCCTGCCGCAATCAGGGCATTTACACAGTCTATCCACCCAAAACGTGCCGCCGAGATCAGCGCCGTGTCTCCATCTGCATCGACAACATTGGGATTAGCGCCTGCTGCAATGAGAGCATTCACACACCCTATATTTCCAAAACTTGCTGCTGAGATCAGCGCTGTGACTCTCTTGTTATTCTTATGATTGAGATTAACACCTGCGGTAATGAGTAATACGAGACACTCGGCATCATCGAGCATAGCCGCATTAATTAGGAGTGTATCTCCATCCTCACCTTCTTCTTCAAGATTGTATTTTTTAGTTTGAATTTCTCTAAGTTCAGAGTCATTTAATTTTCGCTTATTTGACGTTACTAATAATTTTTTTATGGAATCATTATCTTCAGGCATGATGTTTCCTTACGTATCATTTTAACCTATTTCAAATTTAATCCCCTGCGCTAACGGCAACGCTTTACCCCAATTGATAGTGTTAGTTTGTCTTCGCATATAAGCTTTCCATGAATCTGAACCTGCTTCACGACCGCCGCCGGTATCTTTTTCACCGCCAAAAGCACCGCCAATTTCAGCGCCCGATGTGCCAATATTGACATTTGCAATGCCGCAATCACTGCCTTTTGCTGATAAAAACTGTTCTGCGGCCTGGATGTTTGTAGTAAAGATAGATGAAGATAAACCGTGTGCAGAATGGTTTTGCATGGCAATAGCTTCATCTAAAGTTTTATATTTCATCACATATAAAATAGGCGCAAAGGTTTCTTGTTGTACCACGTCCCACTCATTTTTCGCTTCGACTAGAGTGGGTTCAACATAAAAACCTGGTTTATTCAGTGTTTTGCCGCCAAATAAAATTTTACCACCAGCTTTGTGAATTTTTTCAATCGTTTTCAAAAAAGTATCGACAGCTCCTTGATCGATAAGCGGGCCCATTAAATTTTTAGTATCTAATGGATCACCAATGGTAATTTTTTTATAAGCATCTTGTAGCGCAGGAACAAGTTTGTCATAAATATTTTCATGAACGATTAAGCGTCTTGTGGTAGTGCAGCGTTGCCCTGCAGTACCCACAGCGCCAAAAGTAATTGCAGGTACTGCAAGTTTTAAATCTGCCGATTCATCCACAATAATGGCATTATTTCCGCTTAATTCTAATAAAGAACGTCCTAAGCGTTTTGCAACCATTTCATTCACAAGCCTGCCGATTTCAGTGGAACCTGTAAAGGAAACCAACGGAACACGTTTATCATTTACAAAGTGTTTTGTCAGATTATTATCATCAGTAATAAATGTTGAAAAAATCCCAGGAAACCCTTCGGATTCCATGACTTCATTACAAATGTGTTGTACTGCAATGGCACATAATGGAGTTTTGGGCGAAGGTTTCCACACGACGGTATTGCCTGCAATGGCGGCGATAAAAGCATTCCATGACCAAACCGCTACAGGAAAGTTAAACGCACTAATCACACCCACGACACCTAACGGATGCCATTGTTCATACATGCGATGTTCGGGGCGTTCAGAATGCATGGTTTTGCCATACAACATACGTGCCTGGCCAACAGCAAGATCTGCCATATCAATCATTTCTTGCACTTCGCCATGACCTTCTTGTTTGGATTTACCCATCTCGAGTGAGACCAGGTTTCCTAACATTTCTTTGTTTTTACGTAAAGCCTCACCCATTAAACGTATGACTTCGCCGCGTTTTGGAGCCGGAACATTTCGCCAGGTTAAAAAAGCTTTTTGTGCCATCGTTATAATTTTTTCATAGTCAGCCGGAGAGCAGCAATGAACAGATGCGATGGCTTCTCCTGTCGAAGGATTATATGAAACGATTTCACCTTTATCTTGTGTGCTAGACCACCAGTGAGCATCAGTGCTTGCTCCAGAGTTGGTTTTCTGTAATTTTAATGCATTTAATATTTCCATGGTTTTTTCTCACGCGTAATATTGACCAAATCGATTGCTGGTAATGTCTTGTAAAGTAAACTGTTCTTGTTTTACTAAACCTTTATATTTGCCAGCTTGTTTCACAACAAGATCGACTACAGTACATAATTCAGTAGCAGTCGTTAATTGGATAGCAGACCAATGTTGTCCGTTAATTGTTTTCGGATAGAATTTTTTAACATAATTTTCTTCTGAATAAAGACCATCTGCCGCCCAAAGACAAAGCTTCATGATATCGTCTTCAATCACAAGCTCGTGATCAAGCACTTCAATGACTGATTTTAACTTTTCAACAGGAACAGATGGGTTTGTCGAAAAACCCATGAAAATTCCCACCATCTCTCTATGTTGAAAAGGTACTTTTACCCGCATGCCTGGCTTTAAATGCCGCCATTCACCCGATTCTGGAGGTAAATAATCAAAGCATTGCCGCAAAGGCACTGGAACGGCAATTTGCAAGCTAATTTTATTTTCAGTTGTCATATCGCGATACTGTAATGCAAAATACCTGACAATGACAATGAATAGGTTTGCTCACATGGATTTAATCAAACAATTTGCACACATTATCGCCGAAATTCCTTTTAACCGTACCATTGGCTTGAAATTGGGCGAAATAGAAAGCGATCACATTACCATGTATTTCTCAAACAGCGATGCGCTGATTGGAAATTATTTGCACGGCATTTTACATGGCGGTGTCATTTCAAGTGTATTAGACATGGCTGGAGGCGCCGCAGTGATGGCAGCCATTGCCATAAAACATCCTGATCACAACCTGGAGCAATTAGCTTCCATGCTTGGTAAATCCAGCACTATTAATCTTCATATTGATTTTCTCCGTCCCGGCAAAGGTGAACATTTTACTGCAAAAGCTTTTGTGTTACGCAGCGGCAGCAAAATCAGTGTAACACGCATGGAGTTACTTAATGATCAATCCGTATTGATTGCAACCGGTGCTGGCACTTACTTAATTGCATAAAGTTATCTTGTGGCGTAATATGCAGCTTTTTCAAACTAAAGCATTAAGGATAAAGCATGCATAACGTACTAGTCGTAGGTGCGGGCAAGATTGGCTCGCTTATCTCTGTTCTACTCGCTAATTCAAATGATTATGAAGTTCATCTTGCGGATATCCATATCGATGCGCCCCATATACAACGCATCAAATCCAACACTGCACATCTGAACCTTGTAAAATTAGATGCGCAAGACACCAAGGCCATGGCAGAATTTTTACGTAAAAATCCCATGCAATCTATCATCTCCAGCTTGCCTTATTACTGTAATATCGCAGTTGCCAATATCGCAAAAGAATTTAATCTTAACTATTTTGATTTAACAGAAGATACAAAAACCGCGGATACTGTCACTGAATTATCTCAGTATGTGACTTCTGCATTTGTTCCGCAATGCGGTTTAGCGCCTGGATTTATTAGCGTTGCGGCCAATGAGTTAATGACGCGCTTTTCAAATTTGGATACCGTAAAAATGCGTGTAGGCGCGCTTCCTATCAATATTAGCAATGCCTTGCAATATACGCTCACCTGGTCGACCGATGGATTAATTAATGAATATGGAAATATTTGTTATGGCATCGATAATGGCAAGGAAATTAATTTAATGC
>JABDBK010000005.1 GCA_013288655.1 Gammaproteobacteria bacterium
AGCAAAGCTTGATTATACGAAGAAACTGCTTGAAAAAACTCGTATTAGAAGTCCTATCAATGGCATCGTGATTTTTGATAGCACTGAAGACTGGGTAGGTCAACCCGTGCAAACGGGAGAGCGCATTTTATTGGTTGCAGACCCCACTAAATTAAAATTAAAAATAGAATTACCCATTTCCGAACGCATACGGTTAGAAATAGGCAGTAAAGGTGAATTTTTCATGCAAGGTCAATTTACTCCTATTCCCATAAAACTTACAACTTTAGGTTATAACGCTAAAATCATGCCCGATAAAGTACTTGCTTATGAAATGCAAGCAGACATCATGGAAACTGACAATTTACCTCAAATTGGTGCTCAAGGTACTGTAAAATTATATGGTCAACGAGTACCGTTTTTTTACTACCTCATTCGAAGACCCTTACAATCCATGAGACGAAGTTTAGGAATTTAAGACATGCCAGAAGATGATGATAAATTAAAATTTATAAAACTGCCGCCTCTACGAAAGGGTGTGACATGCAGCTTTGGAGAATACGATGTTCATGGAAAACCTCATTGGATGATACATGACGCAGGCCGAAACAAATTTTTTATTATCGGTTGGACTGAATATCAAATTTTCGAACATTGGCATCTTGGTAATCCGCATGACGTTATTGAAACGATCAACAATAAAACGACTTTAAATATTGATGTATCTGATATTGAAAGTTTCTATACCTTTCTGAGAAGAAATTACCTGATACAGCTTAGCGGCTATGAAATCCATAAACTGGGAAAAGAACAACATTTATTTGCAAAAGACAACTGGATAACCTGGCTAATACATCATTATCTATTTTTTCGCATACCACTTTGGCATCCGGATCAATTTTTAACACGCACACAATACATCTCTAATTTCATATTTAATCGTTATGTTTTCTACATCATGTTAGTCTTGGGCTTTATCGCTATTTATGAAGTTAGCACACAATGGCAAATATTCACGCATACTTTTTCCAGTATTTTTACACTTAATGGTTTAATTTATTATTTTATCGCTTTTACGATAGCTAAGTTTTTTCACGAAATGGGACATGCCTATATGTGCAGGCGTTATGATATCCCTGTCCAATCTTTAGGTGTGGCTTTTCTGGTTTTTTGGCCTGTATTGTATACTGATACTACGTTAAGCTGGGTCTTAAAAAGCAAGCAGCGCATGCGCATAGCACTTGCCGGAATCTGGATTGAAACGTATGTCACCATTATTGCTGCACTTATCTGGTGTAACACCGACAGTCTAACTATCAAAACTGTCTGCTATATGACAATTTCCGTTAACTGGATTGGAAGTTTATTAATTAACGTCAGCCCGTTCATGCGATTTGATGGATATTATGTATTATCCGACTATTTACGTATGCCAAATTTACAACCGCGTGCATTTGCCTTAACACGTTGGCAAATCAGACGGTGGCTCTTTGATTTGCCTGATCCACCGCCTGAAGTTTACGCTAATAATCTACATCGATTTTTAGTTCTATACTCTCTATGCACATGGATTTATCGATTGGTCCTATATTTAGGCATCGCCGTACTGGTTTATCATTTTTTCATTAAAATGGTCGGTATTATATTATTTATTATTGAAGTTTATTATTTTATTTTGGGCCCATTCATCATTGAATTCAGAACCTGGTATCTATTAAAAGATAGATTCAGCTGGAATAGAAGAACTAAATTTACTGTGGCCTGCACATGTATTGTAATACTATTATTCTTCTTACCGATACGTACAACGATCATGCTACCTGGAACACTTAGCTATGTCCATGAGTTCGTGATCGCACAAGAAGATGGCATGATCGTTCAGGCTTTACCTAAAGTTGGAACTCCACTTAAAAAAGATGAAATTATTACCCAACTCAAATCCGTTGATCTTGAGAATGCTCTTAATATAGTGATACTTAAATACAAATTAAAGTTAGCGGAATTACGAAATGCAAAAATAAATCTGGAAACGACTAATGAAAAAAACAACATCTTATCTGACATTAATAAATCACAAGCAGAATATAATAAACTCTATTCTTTATATGAAAGATTGACACTACGATCTCCATTCAATGGAATTTTATATGAGACAGCACCCGATTTAAAGCCTGGCACTTTTGTCGCAAAAGATGAATGGATAGCAGATGTCGTTGATACTTCAAACACTGTTATAGAAGCCTATGTTAACGAAGATGATTTATCTCTCATTAAACAAGGTTTATCCGGTTACTTTTATCCGGAGCATTTAAGTCAACATAAAATTCCGGTCCGTGTTGTCGAAATTGATGTATTAAATACACAAGAATTAAATTGCGAATATTCTAAAGTCATCAAAAAAAACAAAAACCAAAGTTATGTGGTCAACACGCCATGTTATAATGCTACGGATTTCGGCGGCAGTATTCCAACATTTGTGACCGAAAATGAAAAACTTGTTCCGGTTAAATCCGTATATCGCATCAAACTTCTCCCTCAAAAACCCATAAAAATTTCATACGTAGAGCGTGGAAAAGTTGAATTGACTACCCAATCTTATACCTATGCAGCTAGCGTATTTTATTGGATTAGAGATATTTTTGTGCAGCAGATGGGGTTTTAATCTAACAATAACTCTTTAAAAACCTTACCTTGCATCAACGAACAATTCATCGATTCTAAAATTCTTTTTTGTTCTTCGAGATGCACACCTGTGGTGAGAGTTTTCAGCTTCAGATTATCAACCAAAAATAGGATACGTTCTAAAATAACTCTGCTTTCTTCACGTTTTACTAAATCTTGCACTAATTTTTCATCAATTTTTAAATAAGTAAAATGAACATTATTAATTTTGTTAATGGCAAAATGTCCTAAAACCAATATACAAATGGCTAAAGGAATCCGTGCTTCATTAAATTTGCAAATGGATTCTCTATATGTTTCGAAGTTTCCACTATTTTCAGTATGCATTAATTCTATAATAATTTGATCTTTATTCTCTGTACTCTTATTGATAATTTCAATAATTTTTTCTGCAAAATGAGGTGCCTCAAATTGTTTTAAATCAAATTTAAATATCAAATGAGAGTTTTTTAGTGATGCCTTATGTGCTTTCATACATTGTTCAACTGCATTTTTCATCATCCATTCGTATAGCTCAAACATTTTAGATGAATATTGAGAAATTCGCGCTAATTCATTGAATGAAATTTTTCCCAATTCAGGATGATTGAGTAATGCTAATATTTCTATGCAATCAATTTCATTGGTTAAGGTATTATAATAAGGTTTGAACTCAAGCACCATATCTCGTAAAAAATCGGTATTTTTTATAGCAGCCTTTAGATTCAACTCTCTTTCACCTAACACTTGTGTTTCTTCCTGATAGAATTGGAATATATTTTTACCGGCAGATTTAGACCTTTTTAAGGCATCTTCCGCATGATTAATTAAAGTTTGCTTATCTTCACCATCGAAAGGATAAATTGCAATGCCTATACTTACCGTTAATTCCAATGCAACACCATTGACTGCAAACGGTTCATTAATCACATGAACAATGCGATCCACCGCATGAACAATCACTTCTGGTTTAATCATATTCGGTAATAATAAAATAAATACATCACCCTCATGTCTTGATAAAATATCCACATCACGTATCGTTTTCTTTAATCTCTCACCCACTTCAATCAACAATGCATCCCCTATTTCACGGGAATATTTTTCATTAATCTGTGCGAATTGATTGATATCCAAAAGCAATACTGCGAATAAACTGTTGAGTCGTTTAGATTGATTAAGTAAATGCGTATATTGATTATCAAAAGCTGCTTTACTTAACAGGTGGGTAAGTGGATCAATCAATAAATTTTGAGCGGTATGTTGTACTTTTGACATAGCTATTGCAAAAACTTCCTTATTTTTTTTATAGCTTAGCAGCTCCGCCTCACGAGCCGCAACGATTTTTTTTAAAGCATAGACTTTATAAGACCGCTCGATCAACAAGATGACCGCTATAAAAAACATGATAGAAATAAGCATGGTCACTAACAACACAGCGGTCTCCTAGTATTTTTCTATCCTAATATATATATTTTAGCACTTTATGAGATTAAAAAAGAAAATAAAAATATCAATACAATGAGTTACATAGAATAGGATATCATTAAAAAGAACTTTTCATTATTTCTTGCGTGGAGTTCTTGCTAAACGCTCATCAAGTGGTTTTGCTTTGTCGCTAGTCACTTGATTCACAGCCTTCAATAAGTCGCGTGTCTCGCTAAAAGAAAAGAATAATTTGGGCTGCCATTTCTGATATTCCTTAACGTTTTTTAAATCCTCTTTCGTTTTATGTCCGGTTAGATGTTCTGCGGCTGCTTTGAGCGCCGCTTTTTTATCATCATTGATTTTTTGCTTATTATCATCGTATCTATTAAATAAAATACTGTCGTATTTTTCACTAAGACGCATTAACATACTTATTTTGTCGGGACTCATACGTTTAAGTCTTTCCATATCATCTTTTGAAAAAGAGATTTCATTCCTGCTGTCCACCGATTTCGTCTGGATACCACCCAGTTCCAATGCATGATTTATTTTCTCCCTCTCCTCTCTTTTTAAGAAAATCATACAAATAGAGTCTGAATTTTCTACATCAACAATATTCACTGGAGGTTGAACTTTATAACGCTTATCAACCTGAGACACTGACAAAGAAAGAGAAAGAGCTCGTGTGAAATTTCTAGCTACATTTTCATACGGTTGTAATGTTTCGCGTTCTACCGCAATTTTCTTCTCATCATATTGGTAATGTTCTTTTAAACTTGTAATCTGAGATATAGCTTCTTTCAAATCACATCTTGCCGCTGGATCTTTTTCAGTAATTTTCTTGATTAAATCCAACAATTGTTTTCCTTCATCTCGTGCACTTTGGTTTATATTCGCTAAAGGAAAGTTCTTTTCGTCTAAAGATTCCAAAAATTTCCCTTTTTCGTGTTTTGAAAATTTTTCATAAATTTCTGATGTACAATTTTTTTTGAGAAATGTGTATCTGAAATATTCTTCTAACATGTGTCCTAATGCAAATACATCATTTTTATAATCGTATTTACTACTATCTTCACCTAAAACTTCTGGAGCCATATATCCTGGAGTGCCGCATTTCACATTATGGATACCTGGCTCTCTTACAAGCCCAAAATCTATGACTTTAACGTCGCCTTTTTTAGAGTCATATACGAAGTTTTCAAACTTAATATCGCAATGTACGTATCCTTTATCGTGAATCTTTTGCACTTCTTCACAACATTTAAGTAATATGGTTAAAAATGACTTTGTGTCTATATCTATTGTGTCTCTACAATTCTCCTTGAAATAATATTTAGCCAATTCTTGACCTGGCGCAAGATCTATAACTCCACAGTATGATGTGTGCCCGTTCTTACCTGCTTTAGTCATCATTGAGCGAAACCCACGTCCTAATGCCTCTGCCATCTTTAATTCCTCTTCAAATGAACGGCGTTCGCGCTCACTAACAGGTGGTTTTGTGCTTGCACCAAGTACCTTTAATACTTTTAGATCTTCAGGATCTTCAATGTTTACCAGCAGCTTCGCTTTCCCAAAAGCACCCTCTCCAAGTATGTGACTTTTATAAGGATTGAAATCACGACTCACAAACGTATATATTTTTCCATTTATTCTTACCAAGCCTCCACCTTCATAAGGAAGGCCCATTTTTTTAAGCTGGCGTTTAGAGAACCTTGCAGCTGCTGGGGGTTTTGGGGATTTATAGTTTTTAATGAGCTCTATCTGAGCTGGGGTCAAATGTCGTCGGACTCGCATATCCATCCCCTCGTATATATATTTTTATTATTTATATTATACGTCATTCTCAGAAATAGGATGGAAGTAGGAACTATCTATATGTTTTTATTAATAATATATCTAACGGCTTTTGCAGCTTGTTCATTAGCATGACAGCGCAATTGTTGATGGATATCTAAAAAGGCTTTTTCTAATGCCAGGGCTTTTTCAGGATGATCCAGATAATCTAATAAGGCATGAGCAATCGCATCGGGTGTAGCTGCATCTTGAATAAACTCAGGAACCAAGGATTGCTTAGCCAATAAATTAGGTAACCCAATAAACGGTAATGTAATGAGACGTTTTGCTATCTGAAATGTGATATTCCCAATACGATACACGATCACCATAGGACGTTTAAATAACATGGTCTCAAGCGTTGCGGTACCTGAGGTCACTAATACGACATCCGATGCAGCCATGACATCATGTGATTTACCCGCAAAAAAATGCATCGGCAAACCTTCACATAACGTTTTAAATTCCGCATCACGTGCCGCATTCACCGCAGATGTGATAAATTGAATAGCAGGATTTTGTTGTAAACATTTTTTTGCTGAAGCTGCAAATAGCTCGCCCATATTTTTTAATTCATGACGCCTGCTTCCAGGCAGTAATGCAACATAAGTCACTTGAGGATCAAGCTGTAAACGCTTACGTGCTGCAAGCTTATCAATGTCCAGCGGGATTAAATCTGCTAATGGATGACCAACGAAGCGCGCAGCGACATCGTATTTTTGGTAAAAATCAACTTCAAATGGAAACAGAGTAAGAACCAGGTCTGCGGCTTTAGCTATTTTATGAATACGGTATTGCCGCCATGCCCATACGGATGGACTTACATAATGAATGACAGGAATGCCTGCTTTTCGTAATTTAATTTCCAAGCCTAAATTAAAATCTGGCGAATCAATGCCTACAAATACATCGGGTTTATTCGCCATAAAATGCTTAATTAAACCACTGCGCATGCGAATCAATTCACCAATACGCATCAGAGGTTCATAAAAACCCATGACAGAAAGACGTTCCATGTCATAAAGACTATGACAACCCGCTTTTATCATGGCAGAGCCGCCTACCCCTGTCACATTAAGCTCTGGATAGGAGGGTTGCAGCGCAGTGATTAAGCCCTGGCCTAGTAAATCACCTGAGGCTTCTCCCGCCAGTATCCCTAATTTCACTTAGCGCACCAATCCGCGTTCTGAGTTTTGGATAAAATCGATATAAAGCTGCACTTCAGGACACTCAACAACCATTTGACGTAATTGTTCAAGCGCATCCTTTATGGTTAAACCTTTTCGATAAATAACTTTATAAGCACGCCGCAAATACAACATGGTTTCTGATGCAAACCCACGGCGTTTCATACCCACCGTATTTAGACCGAAAGGTTTAGCGTAGAATCCAGCGACTTTCACAAAAGGAGGAACATCTTTTTCTACCTGAGCACCCATGGATAAAAACGCATGCGCGCCAATGCGGCAAAATTGAAAGGAACCTGAAAATCCACTTAATATCGCATAATCTTCAACAGTCACATGACCTGCAAGCGTTGCATTATTGGCAAAAATGGTATGATTTCCAATAATACAATCATGCGCAATATGCACATATGCCATGAATAAATTATCGTTGCCAATGATAGTTTTTAAGTCTGCTCCACTACCACGATTAATCGTACAAAATTCTCGAATGACGTTATGATCACCTATTTCCAGCCATGCTAACTCACCACGAAATTTTTTATCTTGTGAATCCTCACCTACGGATGCAAATTGATAAATTTTATTATTTTTTCCTATTTTGGTGGGGCCTCGTATCACCACATGCGGGCCAATCCACGTGCCTTCACCAATCTCAACGTCAGGGCCTATGATACTCCAAGGTCCAATCTGTACGTTTTCAGCGATACGTGCATGAGGATCAATAATAGCTGTTTGATGAATCATAGTCTTAACCTCTTCTTGTTCGTGCACTTAATAAATCTGCCGAGCAAGCCAACTCACCATCGACATACGCTTTAGATTCAAGCTTCCAAATTTCACGCTTTTGCCATAAAAACTTCACTTCTAAACGCAATTGATCGCCTGGTAAAACAACGCGACGAAAACGTACATTATCTATGCCTGCAAATAAATATAATACGCCATCGCTCGGTAAAGTATTTGTCGATTTATAAGCTAAGATACCCGCCGCTTGCGCCAAGGCTTCAACAATCAAGACACCAGGCATCACAGGATGATTAGGAAAATGTCCCACAAAAAAGGGTTCGTTCATGGTGACATTCTTCACGGCAACCAAAGATTCACCTTCTTTCATTTCGAGAACACCATCCACCAAAAGAAAAGGTGGACGATGGGGTAGGTATTTCATGACCTCATGGATATCCATTATAAATTTCATTTTTCTTTACTCTCTGTTAATTCTGATAGCCTTGTTTCTAAGGCTTTGACTCTATCTATCAACTTATCTAAGCGATTAATGCGTGCGCTGTTTTTCCGCCATTCACTATTGCTTACCACCCCACCTACACCTGAAGAGTAAATGCCAGGCTCGCGTATAGAGCGAGTGACTGCTGTGCCGCCCGTGATCACCACATTTTCAGCAATCGTAAGATGCCCTGAAAACCCTGCCTGACCACCCACTAAACCATTTTTGCCGATTTCCGTACTTCCGGAAACACCGACAAATGCTGCAATGGCCGTATTTTCGCCAATGCGCACATTATGGCCAATTTGTATTAAATTATCAAGTTTGACGCCGTTTTCAATCACGGTATCGCCTATAGCTCCACGATCAATAGCACAATTAGCACCAATTTCTACGTCATCTCCAATCATGACCCTGCCTAATTGTGGAACTTTGTGCCAAATACCTTTATTTTTAGCAATACCAAAACCATCACTGCCAATCACTGTTCCACTTGCGATAAGCACACGCTTGCCAATCTTGACCTTATGGTAAAGCGTCACATTTGCGTATAAATACGATGATTCACCGAGCTCAGTGTAGTCACCCACCACGCAGCCTGCATTCATCACGACATTAGCGCCTAGCTTAACGTGGTCGCCAATAACACAATAAGCACCAATACTGACACTAGGATCTATTTCACAGTGCTGTCCAATCACAGCCGTAGGATGTATACCCGATACTGAAGCCGGCCTATCGTCAAAATAAGCGGCTATCTTAGCATAGATATAGTACGGATCTCTAGCGATTAGCGCATTAACTGGGCAGTTATCAGCATCTTCTTGTAATAATATCACGGCTGAAGCAGTCGTGGTTGGGAGGTATTTTTTATACAATGGATTGACCAAGAAAGCGATACATCCCTCATGTCCCTGCTGTATAGTGCAAACACCGCGGATGATACATTGTGGATCACCCTGGATAGTGAGATCTAAGCCGTTAGCTAATTCTGCTAAGGTATATTGAGATTTTTTCATGGTTCAAAACTCTACATTCTTAAATACAAAAAAGCCAAGAAATCATAGCGATTTTCCCGGCCTTTTGTGTGCTTCTTAATCAAAATTACTTGGTATCAAATTCTTTAGAAACTTGCTTAGTAATATCAGCGCTATCAGCAGCATAGATAACAGCTTGAGAATCAAGAACGAGTGAGTAATTGTTTTTCTTAGCAATAGAAGCAATCACTGTATTCAATTGCGCTAGCACACCCTTCATGACTTTGCCTTGCTCTTTATTTAAGTCTTGCTGGAATGCAGCTGCATCTTTAGACAAAACTGATTGATCGTTGGTAATTTTCTTTTGCAAAGCATCCTTATCTTTTTGACTCATGGTTGGAGCTTCTTTTTTATACTTGTCCATTTCGTCTTGTAAGGATTTTTGTCCTGACATCAGTTTTTCTTGACGCGGCTTGAATTTTGATTGTAACTGCTTGTTCAAATCAGCAATTTTTGGTGATGATTGAAACAATTGCTGAACATTTACAACAGCCAATGTAGGATTGGTCACAGCATCAGCAGCATAAACTTGTGTAGCACTCATCAATAATAAAGAACTTACAACGGCTAAAGCTTTTCTCATAACAACACTCTCCAAATTTAATTAATTAATTAACTCCCAAAAACTCGTCTATTAAATCGCGATTGAGGCTAGTCTTCAAGCGAAATAGTATGTCATATTTATCCAAAATTAGCACCTATCGAAAACTGAGGAAACTCTCCTGGAGCACCATCTGCATTGAGAGGTTGCGCAAAGGCAAGATCTATCAATCCCATAGGTGTTAGCCAATCTGCTTCGATACCTGCAGAAAAACGTATAGGCCCTGATCCGGTACCCGCATAATGCCTCTCGTTATTGAAAGTATCATAAACGTTACCCGCATCGACAAATAATGTAGTACGTAAATTATCTGAAATGTAATTAGGAAAAATAATCCCAAAACTTCCATCCACTAAAAAATTACCGCCGGTTGAATTGTTATTAGAGTCACGCGGCCCTAATCGATTACCTTGATAACCTCTCACAGACGTAATACCGCCCGCATAAAAGTTTTTAAAGAAAGGATAATCAGTGGGATTACCTGAAAGTGCATTTCCATAACCCGTTTCAAATCTTGCAGTAGCAATAAACTTATCGCCAAGCGGATGATACCATTTCGTATTGTAATCTAAAATATAATAATTAAGAGAGCCTAAATAAATATTAGCACCTATGGTGTGAACCATACCTCTTGTGGGGAAAATATATCGATCACGACTATCTCGAGAAAACCCCGTAATAATATCGAGTTCCTGATAATGTGTACCATGTTCTTCAGTGAAGATATTAACCTGGTTCGAAGCAGAACCATGATTCACATTAAGACCTATATTTTCGAAACCATATCCCAATTGGATACGATTAAATACACCTTGCTCTTGCCCTATAGGTATGCCATAAACATCTGAAAACGCAACTTGATTCGTATTATAACCACGTGCACTATTCGCATATTTAGGATCAAATTGTGTATATGACAAACTAAGATTACGACTCACCCCATCCGCGGTAAAATAAGGGTTCATAAAATTTATGCCATAATAGGTCTGATATCGACTGGTCGATAGATTAAACCCTAAGGTATTTCCTGTTCCTAAAAAATTCTTTTGATTAAGTCCCGCACTGAAAAGTAGATGATCCAACTGAGAATAACCCACACTAAAATTAGCTTGCGCCGCACTATCTTCTTTGACCTTGTAATTAACATCGGCTTGATCATCTTTGCCTTTAACAGGATTAATCGTCATATCGACTTCTTTGATGTATGGCAATCTTTGAAGCCGCATTTTCGATTGATTCAAGTGTGGGGTTGAAATAACAGAACCTTCCATTTGTTCAATTTCGCGACGCAGCACGACATCATTGGTTTTTGTATTATCTGTAAATGTGACTTCTCTCACATAAACTCGTTTCCCAGGACGCACTTCAAAAGTAATGAAAACTTGCTTTTTTTCTTCATTCGCTCTTGGAATGACATTGACTTCTGCAAACGCATAACCTTTTTCACCCAAGGCATCCGTGATACGCTTTTGTGTTGCGAGAACATAGCGGCGAGAAAAAATATCGCCTTTTTTAACTAATACACGCTTCATGATGTCTTCCCTGGAAAGTATTAACTGACCTCTCACATCGACATCTTCGACAGTATATTGTTCACCTTCATCAATCACAATAGTCACAAAAATAGACTTTCTATCTGGCGTGATTTCCGCTTGAGACGATCTCACATTAAATTTTACATAGCCGCGATCTAAATAATAATTACGTATATTTTCTAAACTTGCATCCAATTTTTCTTGTGAGTATTGATCTTTTTGCGTGAAAAAGGTAAATAAACCCGGTTTGGAAATCGTTAACTGTTTATTTAAATCACGAGCTTTGAAAGCATGCACACCAATTAAATTGATAGCTCTTACTTTTGCGATTAAACCCTCGGACATAATAATTTGTACTTGAACACGATTGCGCTCCATAGGCGCAACCCTGATATCAACACGCGCATTATAACGTCCCAACTGATAATATTGATTTAGCAAGCTGAGTTTAATTTTATCTAACACTGCTCTATCGTAAACCCTGCCCTCAACGACGCCTACACTGTGCAAAACTTCCTGAAGCTTATCGGTTGGAATAACAGAATTACCTGAAATTTTTAATTGCCCAATGATAGGTCTATCAACAACATGAATAACAAGCGTGTTACCTGCTCGTGAGAGAGAAATATGCTCAAAAAATCCGGTTGCATAAAGCGATCGTATGACTTCAGGAGTTTTTGCAGAAGTTAAAGTATCGCCCACTTTAATAGGTAGATAACTATATACTGTTGCATCCGATACACCTTGCGATCCTTGAATTTCAATTTTCTTTATAACAAAAGCTGACGATGCTATCGCACCATCCATAAAAAGAAAAGCTAAGATAAAGAACAGTATTATTTTTTTCATATTGTTATCACAACCATAAAATTGAGCGGACATTATCCTGATTTTCACACATGAAATCTAGTATTAAACCTACCCAATCAACAAAATCGCTAAAGCAAAGATCGGTGCTGCTGCAGTTAAACTATCAATTCTATCCAACATTCCGCCATGTCCGGGTAATAATGTTCCTGAATCCTTGATTCCAGCTTTACGTTTCAACATACTTTCAAATAAATCCCCAAGAACAGAAAACAGTACAATAATGCATGCTAACAATAACCAGGCAATCAACAGACTGCTTTGGAATTTAAGCACTATCATTGCTATGACAACAATCAACATCGAAGTCAATAATGCACCCCACAACCCCTGCCATGTTTTTCCTGGACTCACTTCCGGCATGAGCTTATTTTTTCCCCATAACTTACCGGCAAAATAGGCTCCCGAATCCGCGCCCCAAATTAATACAAATAAAAACAAGATCATATAAGCGCCTGATGGAGTCGCACGAATAAAATTTAATGCTACCCAGCAAGGGATTAACACCATACATCCCATGATGCCTCGTAAGCACACTCCTTTTCCCCATATCTCACTATATCGTGGATATAGCACCACTAATACACCAGCGATCAACCACCAAATAAATCCCGCATATAATAATGGTCTTACCGAAATAATATGCCTGGATAATAAATAAACTATCGTCAAAAGCAAAGCAATAATAATCCATGGATAGATTATTTTTTTAGAAAATGACTTTACTCCTAAAAGACCCGACCACTCCCATGCACACCAAAAAACAATCGCTCCCGTTAACACAGCAAAATATTCTTGTGATAAGGATAAAACAAGCGTGATAAATAATGGAATAAGAATTAATGCGGTAAAAATACGTTGTTTTAGCATCATGCTTCCTTGAGTTGTTCGCTAATATAACCAAAACGGCGCTCACGATTCGCAAAAAACGAAAGCGCCTTATCTAACTCTGCTGCATCAAAATCAGGCCAATAAACATCCGTGAAATATAATTCGGCATAAGCTAACTGCCATAGCATAAAATTACTAATGCGCATTTCACCACTCGTACGAATAAAAAGATCAGGATCAGGTAAATCCGCAAACGATAAATGTTGTTTGATCGTATCTGGCGTTAAATCATTTATACTGATTTCACCACGCTGGAGATTTAAAGCTATTTTATGCACAGCCTCCATGATATCCCACTGACCACCGTAATTTGCTGCAAGTAATAATTTTAGCCCAGTGTTAGACTCTGTTAATTTCTCAACCTTGGCAATATGTTTTTGTAAACTTTTACTAAAGCGGCTGCGATCCCCAATAATACGTAACTGAACATTTTGTTCATGTAATTTGTTAGCATCACGCTGTAGCATCGTTACAAAAAGATGCATAAGATAACTGACTTCATCTTCCGGTCTTCGCCAATTTTCACTACTAAATACAAACAAGGTAAGAACTTCTAATCCCTGTTTAATACAATGTTCAACAATCTTATGTGCAGCTTCAAGACCTGCTTTATGGCCAGCTATCCGAGGCAAGTGACGTTGTTTAGCCCACCGACCATTACCATCCATAATGATGGCAATATGTCGAGGAAAATTAGATAAATTCATTAAATCGCCATTAAATCTTTTTCTTTTGCGGCTAACATGACTTCAATTTCTGCCGTAAACTTATCTGTTAATTTTTGTGTAGCATCCGTTAAACGACGCTCTTCATCCTCAGCAATGTCTTTATTTTTAAGCAACTCTTTAATTGCTGCATTTGCATCCCTACGTACATTACGAATACTTACACGCGCTGTTTCTGCTTCATTGCGAACAACTTTAGTTAAATCTTTACGACGGTCTTCTGTAATAACGGGCAATGGAACACGAATGAGATCTCCCGATGTCACCGGGTTTAAGCCCAAATCAGATGTCATAATGGCTTTTTCTATGACAGGCGTCATTTTTTTTTCCCATGGAGAAATAGCTAAAGTGCGCGCATCAGCTACGGTGATATTCGATACTTGACTCAACGGAACTAAATTACCGTAATAATCCACACGAATGTGTTCTAATAAACTCGGATTGGCACGGCCCGTACGCACTTTTGACATGGCTTGCTTGAAAGCTTCTATGCCTTTTTGCATGCGAACATCGGCGTCTTGAATAATTTTATGCATTGTCAACTCCTGCTTGAATTAAAGTACCCACATCTTCACCTTGCACGATACGTACTAACGCATCTTGACGACTCATATTAAATACTCGCAAAGGCATTCCATGATCTTGGCATAGTAATATTGCATTCAAATCCATCACACCTAAACGCTGTTCTAAAACTTGAGCGTAAGTCAATTGAGTATAACGTTCTGCTTTAGGATTTTTTATGGGGTCAGCAGCAAAGACACCATCTACTTTTGTTGCTTTGATAAGAATATCTGCACTCATTTCAATACCACGTAATGCAGCTGCAGTATCGGTTGTAACGAGGGGGTTACCTGTACCACCGACAAAAATCACGACAGTGCCTTCTAAAAGAAGTTCTTTCGCAAGTCGATGATCGTAAAAATCAACCATTCCTGGAACAGGAAAAGATGACATGACTTTAACAGGAATAGATTTTTTATCAAAAGCATCACGTAAAGCCAAACCATTCACGACGGTTGCGAGCATTCCCATTTGGTCTGCTGTAATACGATCTATACCTGCTGTATAAGAGCCACGAATAATATTACCGCCGCCAATCACTAACCCCACTTGCACACCTAGTTTAGTAACCTTGGAAACCTCATGACTGATCCTGGATAACTTTCCAGGATCAATACCAAATAAGTGGTCACCTTGTAGTGCTTCGCCGCTCAACTTCAGTAATATACGCTTGTAAATAGGTTGTTGCGTACTTTCAGTGTCCATATCTAACCTCAAGTTTGAGTTGAATAGATCCCGGACAAACAAAAAGCGTTTTCCGGGATAACGATCTTCTAAGATAAGCACAAAAAAACATTGTGCTTATCTAAGAATTCACGTTAACTATTTTGCACTTGTGCCATCACAGCTTCTACAAAATCTTCCTTTTCTTTTTCTATACCTTCACCCACTTCAAAACGTGTAAAGCTTACAACTTTTGCGCGATGCTTATTAAGTAAGCTTAATATAGTCATATTAGGATCTTTCACGAAGGGTTGGCCTAAAAGGCTTACTTCATCTAGATATTTCTTAATACGACCGCCTACCATTTTTTCAATAATATCTTGAGGTTTACCGCTGTTAGCAGCTTGTGCCATAAAAATTTCTTTTTCTTTAGCGACAACATCAGCAGGGACTTCTTCAGGAGAAATCACGAGAGGCTTACTAGCCGCAATATGCATAGCAATGTCTTTAGCTAATTCAGGATTCGGAACATCCAACTCGACGATAACACCAATACGGTTGCCATGCAGATAAGTTCCGATAGTATTCGCGGCTTGCTTAAAGACAAGACGACGCACATGAATATTTTCACCCACTTTCGCAACTAATGCTTGTCTTGCTTCTTCTACTTTCACATTTTGACCCGCTAATATAGCATCAGCCAAACTGCTGACATCTCCGATTTTTAATGCGAGTGCAGTTTCTACGACTGCATTCACAAAGTTTACAAAATTTTCATCGCGTGCCACAAAGTCGGTTTCGCAATTGACTTCAGCTAACACCGCTTGTTTATTGTCAGAACTTGTGCGATTCGCCACAGCACCATCCGCTGCAACTCTGCCTGCTTTTTTAACTGCTTTTGCACTACCTTCTGTACGCAATTTATCTATAGCAAGGTCCATATCACCGCCTGTCGCTTCCAGAGCTTTTTTACATTCCATCATACCGGAACCGGTACGCTCACGTAATTCTTTAACTTGTGCCGCACTAATTTGCATATCAAAAACACTCCAACAGTATTAATCTTCGCTTGGGTCTTGCTGAATTTTATCGTCTAGAATGGGCTCATCATTGACTTCAACCAATTCGTCATTGATGTCTGGATTCGATGCTCTCGCTTCCAAAATACAATCTGCTGCACACTTTGCATATAAAGCAATAGAACGAATAGAATCATCGTTTCCTGGAATTAAATAAGAAATGCCTTTAGGGCTATTATTTGTATCCACAATCCCAATAACAGGAATACCCAAGCGATTGGCTTCAGCGATGGCAATTTTTTCATGGCCCACATCGATCACAAACACAGCATCAGGCAAACCACCCATGTTTTTAATACCACCCAAACTACGCTCTAATTTTTGCTTATCACGATCCAGGTTAAGAATTTCTTTTTTGGTAAGACGACCGAATGCATTTCTGTCGAACATAGCTTCCAGTTCTTTTAAACGGCGAATAGACTGACGTATCGTTTTATAATTGGTCAACATACCGCCTAACCAACGATGGTCCACATAAGGCATATGACAACGTGCAGCCTCTTGTTTGATTATTTCTTGCGCAGCCGTTTTGGTTCCAACGAACAAAACCTTACCCTTCTTTGACGCAATACTGCTCATGAAGTTCAACGCATCTTTCAACATCGGAAGCGTAGATTCCAGGTTAATAATATGGATTTTATTGCGAGCACCATAAATATAAGGGCCCATTTTGGGGTTCCAATGGCAGGTTTGATGCCCAAAATGTACACCAGCCTTCAACATATCACGCATATTTACATTTAACATTACATATCTCCTAAGCTTGGGTTGTGCCTCCACGCATCCCATATGCCGACCCGTAAGGGCACCCAGCAAATAGTTATGATGCATGTGCGAATTAGTAAATGACTAGCTAACCAAATTTTAATTGCTAATCAGGGATGGCCTTTATACCATAGATGATCTCATTCAACAATATTTAAGCTAACGATAAACATGACGACTATTACTATAAAAAACCAGGAAGACATCCAAAAAATGCGGGTAGCTGGCCAACTGGCCGCAGAAGTCCTTGAAATGATTGGGCCTTATGTAAAAGCCAACGTAACCACTGACGATTTAAATCAAATCTGCCATGACTATATGGTAAATGTCCAAGAGGCTATCCCAGCCCCGCTTAATTACCATGGATTTCCCAAATCCATATGCACTTCTGTGAATCATCAGGTATGTCATGGGATCCCAGGGCCTAGGGTATTAAAAGACGGCGATATTATCAATATTGATATTACCGTATTAAAAGACGGATATCATGGCGATACCAGCAAAATGTTTGTTATTGGAAAGCCCTCTATTTTGGCAGACAGACTCATAAAAGTGACCCAGGAATGCCTCTATATGGGGATAGAACAGATTAAACCAGGCGCTCACTTTGGTGATATTGGGGCTGTTATTCAACAACATGCCGAAAAAAACCGTTTTTCTGTGGTAAGAGAATACTGTGGTCATGGCATAGGTAAAGTTTTTCATGAGCCGCCTAATGTCGTGCATTATGGAAAGGAAGGAACTGGGGACGCCATACTTCCAGGTATGATTTTTACCATTGAACCCATGATTAATGCAGGTAAACGCTTTGTTAAACTACTGCCAGATAACTGGACTGTGGTCACGAAAGACCACTCTCTATCAGCGCAATGGGAGCATACCATACTTGCCACTGAAACGGGATTTGAGGTGCTGACTAAACGGCCTGATGAATTATTTTAAATAGAAACCTCTCCCACACAAGGAGAGGTACAACTTGCGCAACCATCACTATAACATTCTACAAAAATCCAACTTAAAACAGATACTTCTATCATGATCTGAAGTGTCTTTTTCGCATAAACTCAAACTATCACTCGAAGAAAACAAAGAAAGCCTTCGTCGGGAATCTAGATCACGATCAGGAGGTAAAGATAGCGCAGATATTTCTAATTTATTACGTGAATCAATCTTCTTTTTATGCCTCATCATATTACAACTTGCTTCATCGTTTAATTGTAATTGATGCAACGCTTCTTTTAATTGAGTATCAAGTGAAATGATTTCTTGTTCTGCCAAAGCAAGCCTGGTTTTGCAAACCTCTAATGCTTTAGCATCATTCGTATCTAATTCCTTTATAGCATTATCAACAATCTTTTCTTCTACCTCCGTCAAGCAATCATGTAAACTGTCTTTGGGTTCAGATGACTCATACATAACTTTTCTCCATGTTTCCAATTCGTAACAGCTCTGTATCATGTCATGTTTTTGTTTTTAATTGAATGAAAACATACTTGAAAAAGCACTTGGCTCACTCGCACTAAGAAAGTAAGATGGTATTTTATTCTAAAATAAAGGAGATTTAACGACATGGGAATACATTGGGCTAGCATCAACTGGATATCTCTCATTCTTACCCACTTTTCTCTCGCCATGCTTGTCGTCGCAATTATTTTATTCATTTTTGATTGGATATTACAAAAAATACGCCGTCAATCCAATAAGGATGTCTTACTACGCTGGTTATTATTGTTACCGGTAGGTGTCGCTAGCGTATATGTATTCTTTATGCATTTATGCTTTCCAAAGCTTAGCGCGGCTGTGATGGGCTGGCCTCCAAGTCCATTTCAGTTTGAGGTTGCTCTCGCCAATGTATGCATAGGTATACTCGGGATACTTTCATTTAGAGCCAGTCACGGATTTCGTGTGGCTACTGTGGTGGTCGCAAGCTTCTGGATGTGGGGACATTCTGTTTCTGAAATTTATCAAATTATCACAACAAGTAATATTTACCTGGGCAATGCTGTTTCCTGGTTCTGGGTAGACACGATTTTACCTTTTGTATTAATTAGCTGCGTTAAAAAAGCGAAGCCTATTGTGATTGAGACGTATAAACCAGAACAACATCAGGAGTAAAAAATTTCATCGACACTGTGCGCATTTAATTTATATGTGCACAATTTTTTCTCATGGTGATTTTTCAAGTGTCCCTGTTGCACTTCCACCCGTGGTATTATTTCTCAAATGCAAATCATAATTACCGTTTGGATTTAGCGTTGCCGTACCCAAATAAATTTCGCTGCCAGCCCCCTGTATAGCCACATTAATATACAAGGTACCATCGCCTTGTAAATCTGCAAATCCCATATAGTCATGACCACTTGTACTCGTCACATTGACTTGATAGGTGCCATCATTATTATCATTCATGGTGCCATACATTTCATAAGCGAAACTTAGATTTATGAATCCCATCCATAACAAAATGAACAGGAGTGATGTTTTCATGATAGCCTCCTCTTTTCTTAGAAACATATAACTATTATAAACTGTTCCGAAGAAATAGGATTATTTATGGTCAAAAAGCTTGCTGATTTATACTTTTTGATAAATATTTACTGAGTTTACCCCCCAACTCATGACCTCAAATGTCTGGCTAATCACCTGAAACGACGCATGTTGAATTTTTTTAGTCGTTACAATCACACGACTGCCTTTTTTCAACAACATCAATTTTGCGAGTAATTTTTCCCATGAGTGATAACTTAGACAAGTTGCATTAATAAATATAATATCTCCATTCGAAATATCTGCATGTAAAAAATCTTCCTGAAGAAATTCAATATCAGCGATATGTTGTGAATGAACTCTCGCTAAATCTTTCGCCTTACCAAGCTGTGCATTGGCAAGATCACATAGTCCTGGTAACAATTCAACCCCATAAGCTTTTTTAATCTTAAAAAAACTGGCCGCTACAAAAACTGCTTTTCCCGCACCACTGCCCAAATCATAAAATACATCACCGACCTGTGGCTTTGTTTTATCAAGAATAGTATAAAAAGGTAAAAATTCAATCTCTCCATAGGTGAATGCATCATCATCTATACCCAGTTTTTTACGTTCTTGCTTGGAAATACCTGTAGTATTCAATCCCTTGTATAAATCATACAAAAAATACTCCGTCTTTATGAGCCCTTTCCAGTGTGGATATAGTTTTAATTTTTTTTGAAGTTCTCTATGAGATAAATAAGGTTTTATTTTATAGCGCCATAACCATGGGCCCCATATGATGAATATGACCAATATCAAAACAATTACATTATAAAAATTCAAACTCATAAAATCCTGACTGAAAAATCATTGATGAGAGCCCAGTATTTGTTATACATTGGCTTTCACAAAAGTGAAAGATGGAGATACCATGAAAACGATGTTAATGAAAGCCCTACTGATAGCCGCACCGCTTGTACTAACAGCATGTTCTTTAACTATGGATAGTGATAATACTACACAAAAACATCCTGTTATTGTAGAAAATGCCCAGGAAGCTACACAACAAACGCCTTCGGGAGCGCCTGCCGCTGAAACTCATGACCAAAATACATTACAATCCGTTAAACTTGGAACAGCACCTGCGAGCGAAGAACCCATAGGCGGCTCGCTTGAAAAGTCTATGGATTCGGATGATAAAATCAAAATGTCACGGGCCCTTGATAAATCGCCCGGCAAAACCACTTCATGGACTAATAATCGTATGGGCATGCATTATGCAGTCACCCCTATACGAAAAGTCGTATTAAAAGACAATCCATTTTGCCGAACTTATCAAATGACAGCGACCCGCGGCAGTCATACAAAAGAAGTATCAGGTACGGCTTGTATTTCTGAAGATGGTAATTGGCATCCTATGTAAAATGACAACTCATGGAAATGTAGCGCCCTGTGTTGCCCCATGATTTGTTTCGTTTTCATAGTTAATATCTTTGGTATTATGCTCCGCAATCACCTTATAGGCGATATTATCTGCCGTGCTTGCTAAGTCTTCACAGCTTTGCATGGCGGGTAATGCTGTTAAGGCACGCTCAATCGCAACGGCTGCTGCAACTCCATTTTCAGCATGGCCTCTTTCGTGGGTCTTTAAGTGTTCCATATACGTATCCCAATGATGTTTTAAACCATCATCTGCTAACGCATAATCGGACCATTCTGGAAAATGGTAAGTTATATCAACTTTCACATCCACTTTAGTTAAATAACACCCATTCGTAACGGGTTGATAATGGTATTGCCATTGAATATACCACTTTGTGCTTGCATCAAAATGTTCAGATGCAATATCGCTAGGACCAAACATGGACATTTGCGCTCGTAATGCATCGGCGGTATGACCGGTGATTTTATAATTAGCGTATTGTTCATGAACCATAGGTTCTGCATACAGAGCTGTGCTGCAAAAAAAGAATAATAAAAATATCAAAGTTCTCATAAATAAGGCTTCGTAATCATTGTTTATTTTGGCTTAAAATTATACAGGCCAAAGCTTAAGATATTCTTAACACTTTGGAGGATGCATCAGGGGAGGACGACACTATAACTTCTCAGCCCATTCTTTAAAAAAATCTAACCAGGGAAGGACTTCAACATTATCGATCTTTTTTTGATGCTCGCCTAGATATAACACCACGGAACGGCATGGTTTCCCAATATATTGTTCAAAGCTTTTTAAACCTCTCAAATCTTGCTGAGAAACTGTTTTTGAGGCTTTTACTTCAATCGCAGTAATAGAATTATTTTCTTCCAAAATAAAATCAACTTCAGCACTATTTTCGGTGCGATAAGACGAAATTCGTATGGTCTCATTATGTGAAGATGCCATTTCATTTAATTGGTTAAACACAAAACTTTCAAATAATAATCCAATACGATCGAGCGAAACAATAAAGTTGCTCATTAATCCATTGAGTACGCCAACATCGAAAAAGAAGAAACGCGGATGTTGCACTAAGCGTCTACGCGTGCTTTTCGCAAATGCGTCACAACGTTTCACAATCAACGTGTCTTCCAGGATTTCAAAATATCGCACAGCGCTTTGTCTTGGTATCATGGCTTCAGATGACAATTTCGACAAATCTAAATATCGTGTTGCTTCGGCGGCTACTACATAAATAAACCGCGAAAAGCCTTCAATATTTTTGGTCAACGCTTCTGCTTGCACTTCTTCTTTTAAATAAGTTGCAGCGTATGATTTCAATGTCAGCATTTTTTCAGATGGGTCTGGTTCTGTCGTAATACCTGGCAATGTACCGAATGCTAATGCAGATTTAATATCAATCTCAAAGTTTAACTCTTCGCAAGTTAAAGGGCCCAAATGAAAAGCATGGACACGTCCAGGCAGTAAATTTGCTTTGCCACGCACCAATTTTCGCGCGGATGATCCCGTCAATAAAAAGCGAAATTGATTTTTTTTCTCATCGAGAAGTGCCTGCACCGTATTCAGCAATGAAGGGAGTCTTTGAATTTCATCGATTAATATGGTGCCTTTCTGTAGTTTGGCGAGCCGTTCTTCTAATTCATTTGTATTGCTTGCAAACTCAAGATAAGTTGATTCACGTGCCAGGTTAATACTCATGGTAGGGTTTAAATGTGCCATTAGCGTAGATTTTCCCACTTGACGTGGGCCTAATAACAAAATGCTTTTTTTAGTCTTTGCTAAAATCTCAAAAAGCTTTCGTGGTATGTAATCAGATTGCGGCATGCGAAATCACCTATATAATGTTGTGGTTATTTTACGTGACATTTTAACCGCATGCAATATATTAGTTGTAACATATCAAAAAAATGGGTCAAGTCTCGAGATTAAGATGATTTCTTGCATGAAATGTATACCTTTGAGGCTAATATGGTCTGCTGGATATTGCATAGATTTGCAATACTGCTGTTTTTGCTTGACATAAGTTTTGATAAAGTACGGTCGCGCAAACCATGGCGTGCCCAGCAGCAGATGGGCGCGGCAACAGCGAGAAGGCGCCCACCGTAAATTCCTAAATAAAAATCAGCCCCTAACTTAGAATCCTTGTTATAAAAGTAAGACGAGTTATCAAAATTATTCAATCTACGTGCAGGCACTGTCTTATTACCTTTTACTAAATCATCAATGCCGGCTAGTACCACTTGGGCGTCGCGCGCCGATAGTATACTTTGCAACTTTCCAAAGCCATTGATCCAAAATATACCATTTTTATCACTCTCCCAACCTCCAAAGCGCTTATTAACATTCTCCTCAAACCACTGAGCTACTTTTTGTAAAATCCTAGGATCAAAAACTAAACCAGAATGGACTTCTTTCTTTATTTCTTCTTGTAACTCTTTTTCAAGTTGATCAATTAAATTGACTTCATGGCCATCGATCACCTTTATAGATTTCGCTTGCCGTGCTTTAAGGGTCATTCCTTCATCGAAGTGGATTTCACTGATACTTTCTCCAAACTTTATTAGGATATCGACATAACGCTTAATGCGCACTTTGTTATCATTTTTTGCCTCTTTGGAAGTGATGCACTTTAAATCATCTGCAACTCTTTCATCAGATAAGCCGCCTGCCGCCTTTAGTCTTTCAACGATGCCGCGTTGCTTTTCATCTTCTATACCTTCCTTAAGATCAACATCACCACCCATGGCAGCAATTTTTATAAGGTTTCCTGTCACAGGCGTTCCGCGTGGATCGATGACAGTCACTTGAATATCTAAAAGTGGTGGATATGCTCTTACTCTAGCTACTACTGTCTCGACATCGTTTTCTTCACCTCGTAAAATCATGTTTCCAAGTTGAGCCACATCAGAACGTAGCAAATCTAAAAACGGTCTGCCAAAAAGAGTGAATTGAGGTGCCTGAGGTTGTATTGCGGGCATATTGGGAAAATCGAGACCTTTTGCCTCACCTTCATTAGCGGTATAATCATCCAAAATGATATCTTCTATAACTGTAGGAAATATACAAGGAGCAACTTCCAGTTCATTTGAATTAACATTCATGCCGCGAGAAACTTGCTTGGAACTTGTTTCTGGTGTTTTGTGTTCTAGTAGGATCGACCAAAATCTTTGCAAGCTTGAGGCGAATGGCAAGCTATTTAACGAAAACTTGAGAAGATTTCGAGCAGGCTCTAACGTATTCGATTTCGTTTCTTCTTTTCCACTATTCGATCTGCTACCGCTTGCAGCCATAAAAAATTCCTCGTCATATAATTTTATAAGTCATTACTTTACATTACTAGCTTGTTGTTATACCAGCAATCAATGTTGTACTCTTTACGTCAAATGCGTTCGTTACAACCGCAACCAACGGAACCCGCTTTGCAAGCTCGGCCATAAATGTTCTGGCATTGTACCCAGACCAATACCAACTCCGATAAATTTTTTCAACCGATTGGTCTAATTTATTTTTAAGTGACAAATCAAGATGTGTCATAGCAAGTAATATAACACCAATATTATAAGTATCCGCAGATTGATATATATAAGTATTGATTTTTTGCATAAAAGTAAGCAAAGGATAATTGCCTTCATGATCTATTTGATTTGTGATAGCAGGTTCATGAGATAATAATTCGAGAGCTAATGCATAGTTAACGTTTTCAATAGCATGATGCAAAAGATTTTTGCCATTTTCATCTTGTAAACAAACGATGTCTTCAAGTTCTTTATTATTTAATAATTTTATAAGACGCGCTTCCTCAACCGAATTCATTGCCTTGATGCGTGCAATAACAAATGTCAAAGTTTTTTCATGTTTCCCATTTTTTTTATCGAATAAAACAGAATTAGTAAATTCACTTTTAAATCTTTCTTCATGCATATAAGCCTGACTAAGCATATGAATGCCTGTATCAAGAATATGAGTTGATTTATTGGTGAGATGTTCTTGAATTTTATTACATTCGTCTGTATTAAGAGAACCATCATCTTTATGGCTTTTGAATATGGAATATCCTTGTTTGGGTAGTACGCTTTGTTTGAAATGATGTTTGGTATGCGCAGCTTTCGTATTATTAAATATTTCAGTAAACATAGCACCCATACAAAACGCACTCGCAATCCAGCCTAGAGGATTACTGCCTACCAAACCAAGACCCGCAGGAAAAGCGGCACTTGCACCTAAGGCTGCCATAAATGTTCTTGTCGTCGCTGATTCAACTTGCAATACTTTAATTTTTGCGCCATTTTCATGGACTTTATTGAGTATATTGCCATGGCCTATGGATTGCAGCACATCACCATTGACAAATCCAAACGTCGCATGCTGCGGAATACCCGCTTTAACAAGTATAGCTGCCAAATCATTTGAATAATCAATCACAGGTGACAACACACCTGCAGAGTTCCATACGTCAACTCGCATGTCAAATATCAAATTCATATCTATTTTAATATCACTTAAATCTCTTTGATGCGGGCTTAACTTTTGCAAAGTATGATTAAATTTTATTTCAAGTTTATTTATTTTTTGTTGAACTTCTTCATCTTTTATCTGAAACGCTAAAATACGTTGCAAGGAATGAAATAATAATTGCGATAAAGCACCGCCTAAGCTATGTCCGCATATCATGATTTTTACGGGCTTTCCTATTTCATGAATGGCATCAATGACTTGTTTGAGGATTTGATCTTCACCTTGTCTGAATGATTCTTCTCCTGGAGTTCTTTCAAGATCTGCGTTAAGCGATTCACCACCATAGGTACCTGCCCAACTAATATATAATGTTGGTAAAGCTTCCTCTTGAATGGTTTTAGAAATTAAAATAATGCCTTTTAATCCTCTATTTCGCTTACCATCTCTCATGACTCTAATTTCACGAATAGCGTACTCTTCCAGAACTTGACCTGTTTCATTGGTGATTTTTAAATGTTCGAATTTATCTTCATTTTTTGCAACTTGATAGGCTACATTATGGCCCACCAATTCGGAAGCTCTAAATTCTTGCAAAAGTTTATCTTGTTCGACTATTCCTGCATAAGCAAGGGTAATGACCCGAAATAAGCCGCCAACATCTGTGATGGCTTTAATTAAAGCTTGAATATCTTTAACTTTTGAAAATAAAACACGAATTTTTTCTTTAAATTGACCAATATAATAAAGTTCCTGCTCTCGATTATAGGGTGGTTTTCGATAGAGCAAAATATATTCACTAAACAACATCACATCTAAAATCATTGACCTAATTTCTTTATCGTCTAATGCTGATTTAAGTACTTCATTTTCTATTTTTTGTGCTTGAATAGCTTTATCAAGATTGTTACGTTTCGCCTCATGCGTCCAGCTTGAAATACCCAAATCCGTAACTTTAACAATTTCTGTTAATATCTCTTCTTTTTCTTTTTCCTTATAATCTATTGCAGATAAATATTGCATCTCCAATAAATCTTTTGTATCTCGTTGCATGGTTAATACTTTATCTTCTACCGATGGTTTCAACTCCATATTTTTTTGTCCGAACATATGACATTCCTCCTTAATATTAAGAAGCCGTCCAAACAGGTAATTCACACAAACCACCAAAAAAAAGATGATGCCACAATTGCGTTGAAACAACTGTAGCCAAAACAGCATCAAGCACAAACTGACGCGGCATGATTTGAGGATAACTCACTTGTAACATTCTTTCACGCGCCACTTTCACTGGATCAAAATAACCTGCTTTTTTAATAGACTCATAGGAAAGCAACTGGTCCACCCATGCAGGTCTATTTTTATCTAGAAAAATACTCGACAAATGAGTACTAAAACTTATCTTACGTCTATTGGCTATTTTATTAGGGAATATGTTTGCGGCAACTTTTCGTAATATCCATTTCTCAGTCAAACCATGCAATTTATATTTAGGATCGATGGATGCACAAAAAGCAATAACATCTTCATCTAAATAAGGATATCGTGTTTCAACAGATGAATGCATCGCAATACGGTCCCCTTTTGAAAGCATCAACAAACCAGGCAGCATCACTTTATAACCCACATAAAGCGATTGATTCAAAGGATGCCATTTTTTCATTCTTTCGTTTCGAATCTCCAAATCATCATAAGGATTGTGTTGTGCTAAGCTCTCCCACATCGATTCACTGTAAACACTTTCCCGTGCCAAACCTACGGTTTCATACAAAAATTGTTGTGCTGGACGGGTTCCATAAAGCACATCGCTTGCTTCTGCCAGGCTATGTTTAGGTTTAGGATGAATGGAAAATTGCGTTAACTTTCGAGTCCATCTCGGTAATACAGGGCCCAACCATTGTCGTATACTTTCACTTATTTTCTGTGCTTTAAAACAAAAATATCCTCCAAAAGCTTCGTCGGCACCTTCGCCGGTGAGAACCACTTTATAACCTTGATGGTTAACAAGCGCTGCAAGCTGCATCAATGCTGAACATGAAGTATCTAAAATGGGGCCTTCTGCAGCGAGAACAAGCTCAGGGAATGCTCGAACAAGCTGAGATGCATCCAAGGTCAACGTAGTTAAAGGAGAACCACAAATCGCTGCTGCTTCTTCTGATTTTGAACGCTCATCATAACCTACTTTATTTAAACTGATAGTAAAAGCAGGAATGGGTTTTTTACCAAAACGAGATCCCATACCTAATATCAGGGAAGAATCCACACCACCACTCAGATAACTCGCAACAGGTACATCACATCGAAGTCTTTTTTGCACTGCTTTATCCAACAAGCTATCTAATTCCTCGATCAAAGGCGCAGGATCAGTTAATCGACGTTCATCACCGGCATCTGGAAAATCCAAATCCCAGTATTGACAAGTTCTCACTTGACCGTCTTTAATTCGCAAATAGTGTCCTGGTGGTACAAGCGTTATACCTTCAAAAAAAGTACGCGTTGTACCTGCGCAGAAAAAATTAAAGAGATAATCAATGCCTTTTTTGTCGGGTTTAGGAACTACTAATCCAGAAGAAAATAATGACTTGACCTCAGATGCCCATAAAAACCATCCGTCGACTACCGTATAATAAAGCGGACAAATACCTACTCTGTCACGCCCCAAAATAAGCATATGATTTTTTCGATCCCACAACGATACGGCAAACTGACCACGCGCAAAATCAAACATTTTTTCGCCATGATCTTCATATAAGTGAAGCCATGCTTCCGTATCACATTGTGTATGAACACTATGACCACGCTGTACTAAATCATGACGAATTTCTGGATAGTCAAAAAGCTCGCCATTAAGGGCAACCCACACATCTTTTGCATGATTCGCAATGGGCTGTCTGCCATTTGCTAAATCAATAATAGACAGCCTTCTCACCCCCATCGCAAGTCCAGGCTCCATATGTATATACTCATCATCGGGCCCTCTATGCGCGATAGCCTGGGTCATGGCCAATAATCTATGTCGAGAAAACTCTCTCCTACCTGTCAAATCCAACGCCCCGGCTATGCCGCACATAGTTGTATTCCTTTTGAGTAATCATTTTTCTATAATAAGGATAACAAGTATAATCTTCTCACACAAAGAACTTAATTAAGGATGATATGAGCATTCATTCAGAATATTCGAACTCTAAAGCTGTTAGTCTACTTTGTTCCCTCGGCTTGTTTTTAGCAGGATATATTTTTTACAGTTCTTCA
Organism: Gammaproteobacteria bacterium; assembly: GCA_013288655.1. Classification (GTDB taxonomy): domain Bacteria; phylum Pseudomonadota; class Gammaproteobacteria; order DSM-16500; family DSM-16500; genus JABDBK01. The sequence continues at coordinate 28,658 of JABDBK010000005.1, forward strand.
CTTATTGAATCGTTTTATAGATCCGAACTTGCCTTGTCCAGTTGGCAAACGGGTATCACGCAATCCGCAGTACCCTTAGGTGCAATCCTTGGTGCAATCCTGGCGGGTCGTTTAGCTGATTTATGGGGTAGAAATCGAGTACTCATTTGGAATTTTTTATTAATTTTTGTATTCGGATTATTAAGCAGTTTATGCTTTGATTTTTATTCCCTTTGTTTTGCACGATTATTAAACGGATTTTTGGCTGGTACACTTTATCCACTCTGTGCTGCTTATCTTATCGAAATGACGCCGCCCCATTCACATGCACGCAAAACTGCATTTTTAATGTTTGTTAATTGTTTAGCAGCACCTGTCGGATGTATCATAGCTATGCTGCTTTCTCTTGTTTGTGATGACTATATATTATGGCGCCTGTGTGCCATGGCACATTGTATTCCTGCACTTTTTGCATTTTATTGGGTCAAACAACTTCCCGAAAGTCAAGCTTGGAAAACTCATAAAAAATCGACGAAGACAGGTCTTAACATTATTTTTTCAAATCAATACAAAAACATCACTATCTGTCTTATTGCTGCATGGTTTTTAATGGATGTCGCTTATTATGGTATTAATTTTTTTGTTCCCTATTTATTACAAGCTATGCAAGTCAAAACGATGGTTTCGAGCTTGAATCATCAATGGGGAACTTTCATCATTAATATTTTCTTTATGTTAGGCGCACTTGCTGCTATTTTTATTGTCGAAAAAGTCAATTTACTACAATTACAAAAATATGGATTTTTATGTGCAAGTCTTAGCTTATTTAGTTTAGCGATGTATTTTCATGTGGGTTTACATCAAAGTTTTTTCATCATATTGCTATTTGTTTTATTTAATTTCTCTATTAATTTAGGCCCTGATGTGACAACGTATTTATTATCTGCCACCTCTTATCCCGTTGAAATTCGCGGATCAGGTCATGGTTTTATCTCTGGATTTGCAAAATCAGGATCATTTGTTGGCGTATTATTATTACCAAAAATCCAGGATTATTGGGGTTATGAAACTGTTATTCTTTCACTATCTGTTTTATTATTTGCAGCTTATCTATTCACCCTGCAATTTGCAAAAATCATGTTTAATACTGATAAAGAAGGACACCTAAGTTATGAAGCAACTTGAAGCGGTTATTTTTGATTGGGCGGGCACAACGGTTGACTATGGATGCATGGCGCCTATTCTTGCGATGAAACATGCTTTTTTACAACAAGAACTAACTATCACCCTTGACGAAATACGAGAACCCATGGGCATGCTTAAAATAGATCATATTAAAGCTATTTTAAATATGGACAGAGTCAAGTTGAGTTTCAATGAAAAATATGGGCGATATTCAGAACATCATGACATCCAAAAAATATATGATCAATTTGAAATGCATATTTTTTCCATGTTACATGAACACACTGAAATGATTCCTGGTGTATTGGATGTACAAAATTATTTGCGAAATCATGATATCAAAATAGGAAGCACAACGGGTTACACCAAAAAAATGATAGACATTGTAGCTGAAAGCGCCAAAGACCAGGGTTATACACCTGATTTTATTATTTCTGCCGATCAGGTTAAACGCGGGCGGCCTTATCCGTATATGCTTCACCAGAATTTAGCAGCTTTAGATATTATGGATACGAGATCTGTGATAAAAGTAGGTGACACTATAGTTGACATACAAGAAGGTTTATATGCAGGTTGCTTTACTATGGGTGTCATCAAGGGAAGCAGTATGTTGGGTTTATCAAAAAATGAAATAGATAATATGCCGCCTCGCGAGCTTGATCAAAGAATTCAGCAAGTCAAATATCAGATGCTTAATGCGGGCGCGCATTATGTGATTGACAGTATAGCTGAATTGCCCCTTATTATTGAACTTATTCAAACAGGAAATTCCCATGTTGCGTGATTACAATAAGATACCTTATTTATTATTAACACCCGGCCCTTTATCCACAAGTCCTTCTGTCAGATCAGCCATGTGGTATGATTCATGCACATGGGACGATGATTATAAAAACATAGTGAGTGATATTCGTCGACGCTTATTACATATTTCCGATTGTGATCCGAGCATGTATACCACAGTACTCATGCAAGGCAGCGGGACATTTGGCGTCGAATCCGTCCTGGGTTCGAGCATACATAAAAAAAATGATTGCGTGCTGATTCTAGTGAATGGGGTTTATGGAAAACGCATGGTAGACATTGTCGATACACTAGAACTTTGTCATGTTGTCTGCGAGGTTGATGAAAACCAATCTTTTACTTATGATCAGGTCAAAGATGTATTAGATAAAGCTAAAGAAATCACTCATATAGCCATGGTCCATTGTGAAACGACGACAGGCATTATAAATGCTCTTGAACCGATCGCTAAACTTGCTCATGCCTATCAAAAACATTTTATCGTTGATGCCATGAGCAGCTTTGGCGGCGTTGAGATCGATATGACTGGTTTATCTATCGATTTTTTGATTAGTTCTGCTAATAAATGCATTCAAGGTGTACCAGGATTTTCTTTTGTGATTTGCAAAAAAGAAAAACTTACAACACTATGCAAAGACAATGCAAAATCACTTTCGCTTGATCTCTATGGGCAATGGCGTGAAATGGAAAAAGATGCTGGCAAATGGAGATATACTTCACCGACCCACGTGGTATTGGCCTTTCATCAAGCACTGCTTGAACTTGAAGAAGAAGGGGGGATCGCTGCTAGATCACGTCGATACACCATGAATCAACACATACTTTCGAATGGTATGAGAGCTTTAGGTTTTGAGTCTTATATTTCAACTGACTTACAATCACCTATTATCACGACTTTTTTAGAGCCTGAGAGGATTCCTGGCACTCTAAAAAAATTTTTATTTAAACCATTTTATACGTATTTAAAAAATCATGGATTTGTTATTTATCCTGGAAAAGTCGCTCATACGAATTCATTCAGGATAGGCTCTATTGGGCATTTATTTCCTAAAGATATCACTAATTTTTTAAGTCATGTAAAATCGTTTATTGAAGAGCCGACTTTATCGATTGTGTCCTAATTTGCTAATAGACTCACAATCTCTGCCATCTTCCTATCGTGACGTTCCTCGCGCGTTTCACTCGTAACGAACCGACGATTGCCAAAAAAACCAGTCTCATAAAAACCACCATTCGAACGAACTAGTGGAGGCGGAGGCTGTCGTCGCAGATAATTCACAATTAACGCAATAGTCGCACTACCCGCCACTAAACCAAGAACAATCAGACCTATATTTTTTCGAGTGTAATTCATACTTTATACCCTAGATTAATTATAATATTCAGTGGCTGATACAGGCCAAATCGTGAACAACTGGGTGTTTTCCCTAATTATCTCAACTCTCTCACTTCAAGTAAAATGATCTTATCACTTCCTGGAGATAAAACTCATGAACAAAACCCTCATTCACGTTGCATTACTTTCAGTCATGGTTAGCTTAGTCGGTTGTGCTTCAAACACCCAAGGTCAAAATACAGGCATAGGGGTCGCAACAGGCGCTGTGGTTGGAGGCTTGGCCGGTGCTGCTATTGGTGGCGGCAGCGCGGTCGGAATTGGCGTAGGCGCGGTAGTGGGCGGCTTGGTTGGCGGTGTCATAGGACATTCTATGGACAGCACTGACAGCGCAACCACTTATTCCACTTTAAAAAATGCACCTGCCAACACCCCCACGAAATGGACCAACCCAAAAACAGGCGCAACTTACACCGTTGTTCCCGTCAGCGGCATGATGACGATAAAAGGTAATCCAAATTGCCGCAATTATCGTACTTCCGTCATATCTAATGGTAAATCACATAAAGTCTATGGCACAGCATGTATGCAATCGGATGGCACATGGAAAGATGTGAGCGTGCGCTAAAAAAATACTTCCCCCTTTGCAAAAAGGGGGGTTTTTGAGTTACCCAAACGTAAACGTATACACTTCCAATCCCGGATCATTCGCTATAAGCTGCAACACACCTGTCGTCGGTTTTTCAAATCGAAGTGCCTCATATAATTGATGTTTATCCACACTAATACTATTTATGGGTTTTCCATCCAATAATATTTTTACTTGAATGGGATGCCCTGCAACACTTCCCATCACCACAAAAACCGTACTCGCATTAAAACGTATTTCAACTGAAGCATTCGCCTTAGCTGAGGTCACTCTATCTAAACCAATTCGCCAACGGCCTTGCAATGCCCAGCCATGCAGGGGTAACTCTGTAGGATAAGTATAATCTGACGAAATCCCTTCCATCACCCGCAGTGGACTTATAAAACGATCTGCTCTTGCGCTGCCAAGATACGTTTCAGGTGTTTGATAATCAGGTACCACATCAGATTCAATCGAAGGTAAACGCATCTTATTCAACCCTAATAAATACCGAATATTATTTTCAGTAACATCATATTCACCTTCGCCAAAATGGCGATAAACGACTTTACCCGTTTTATCAATTAAATAATGCGCCGGCCAATAACGATTGGCATAATTTTGCCATGTTGTAAAATGATTATCTAATGCTACAGGATACAAAATTCCATTTTTTTGTACTGCATTTTTGACATTATCCAGATTTTTTTCAAACTCAAATTCAGGAGCATGAATACCTATAATCACCAGGCCTTTATCATGGTATTTTGCATACCAATCTTTTAAATAAGGTAATGTGCGTATGCAATTGATACATGAATAAGTCCAAAAATCGATAAGCACCACGTTGCCCTTAAGCTGATTTAACATCAAGGGTTTTGAATTAATCCATGCTGCAATATTTTCAATAGCAGGCGCAGGATAGGGATATTCAACTGGATTAATCACTTTATCCTGATTGCTAAAAACAACGGCTGTTTGAGATGATGTGGATGGAAATCGTTCTGCATAAACCATATAAACTACAGCTGTGATAATAATGATACCTATGATTTTTCGTATCATGACAGTATGCGTTTTAAAAAAATGAAATTGATTCATGATGGATCTGCCAAACCATGCGATCAATAACATGGGAACAGCCGCACCGATACCAAAGGATAAAACAGTCAAAAAACTATTTAAGGATGTTTGTTGTATGACGGTTTGTACAATCACGGCAGCAAGTATGGGCCCTGCGCATGGCGTCCAAATAATTCCTACTAGACCACCAAACAATATACCGCTGATAAAACCGCCTTCTGCATTATTAACAAATTTTATATCAGAACCTATATTCGTTAAGCGCTGGGCAGCCATATTTAATTTTTCTGTTAAATAGGTGGAGATCATGATAATGCCAAACATAATCAATAATGCATAAGAAATATGCCTTATCCATTCCAAATCTACACCGGTATAAAGCACCAGTTTTCTTGAAAAAAATGTAAACAATGCAAATGTAATAATAAAACCAACAATAATACCTAAGGGTCTTTTTTTGCTGCCTTCAATGGAACCCGCCAAAATAATGGGTAAAATAGGTAAAATACAGGGAGACAAAATAAGTGCTAGGCCTTCCATGAAAGCTAATAGGATATTAAGTAATCCAGCTTGCATTTGTGCATTCCTTTTTTAGAAAAAAGCGGGCAACTCACTTGCCCGCTTCTAATGTTATTAGCGTAATTGAATTGCATCATGTCTGAATTCATCATCTTTATCTTGGGGTAAAGATTGTGACATTGGTGCTACTTTATTAGTATTGAAAAAAGGAAAAGAACACCCGCTTCTTTTTGCTTCTTCAACCCCAGTAAGTTCAATATCAGTTTGATTGGATTCTTCCTGCGTGGTGCATAAACTTTTACAAAATCCAATTGCTCCACCTAACACTGCCATGCCCCCGACTATACCTGCCTGAATATACCAGCTATCCTTTATCGTATCCGAAACATCCAATGCTGCTTGTTTCTCAGCCAAACGATTAAGTTTTTTAGTGACTTCTTTGTCATCACATCTAAGCCAGCGTCCATCGTCATACTCCCATCGACACTGCATAAAGTCTGGAAACTCCGGATTGTGTATATGACCATCGATAAATTTATTTTTGTATGAATAGAAAACAGAACTGGTATAAATCTCTTCAGTAAAAAAACCAACAGCAGTACCAACACCCAACCCTGTAAAAATATATTTCATTTTTTTTTTCATATATATCCTCAATATTTGTAATATCACCCGCCAAAAAGATAATCTTAATACAATAACAAGTAAAGCATTTTTGGCACTTCCGGAAAAAGGATATTATATTATTCAAACACACGTCCAACGTGTCTAAAATTATAAATAAAGAAATCATCCAAACGCTGTTCTTGCTCGCCATTATAAATTAAAAAACCTTTATCACATCGTTCTTTAGTAAGAGATTTAAAATATTCCAATCCTTTCAAAAACTGCGGATGAAATGTTTGTGATGCTTTAATTTCAATAGGAACGAGATTATTTCCTTCTTTAAAAATGAGATCTATTTCATTTTGGTTACTGTCTCTATAAAAATAAAAACTCGGTTCAAAACCCTTATTTAAGCGATTTTTTATAAACTCTGAAATGACAAAATTTTCAATTAAATTTCCACGTAGTGGATCACGAGAAATTTGTTCAACCGTGGTAATATCAAGCAAATAAGTTGCTAAGCCAACATCTGTAAAATAAATTTTTGGTGATTTAATAGCTCGTTTTCCAAAATTTTCAAAATACGGCTGTAATCGAAAAATGATAAAAGAGGCTTCTAATATTGACAGCCAATTTGCTACAGTATGATAAGAAATTCCAAGTTCATTACTTAAATTATGGCTGTTAAATATTTGACCAATTCTTCCGGCGCACAGCTTTAAAAATTGCTGAAACTTTGTCAAATCCTTTACATGTATCATTTGGCGCACATCCCGTTCTATATAAGTTTGTACATAATCGCGATAAAATTTGGTAGGCTGCAAATTATCTTTATAAATTCGAGGATACATTCCGTAATAAACATATTTATCTAGACTAAATTGTTCAGTGATATTCGCAATTTCATTTATATCAAAAGGCAATAATTTTAATATAGCCGTACGTCCTGCAAGTGATTGACTTATAGCTTCATGTATAGCTAGTTGATGACTTCCTGTTAAGATGAATATTCCTTTTTTATCTGTTTTATCAACGATGCCCTGTATGTAGGAAAATAATTGCGGACTACGTTGTATCTCATCAAAAATTGCACCATCAGGAAACCGCGCAAGAAATCCTTTAGGATCATTTTCCGCCAAACTTCTTTCATCCGGGTCTTCCAATGTAATATAAGGTTTATCAGGAAATAATGTTTTACTCAAGGTTGTCTTGCCCGACTGCCTAGGACCAAGCAATGTTACCACGGGGTATGATTTTGCCATGACTTGTAATTCAGCAGCCATTTCTCTTTCCAAGATTTCCATTAGAATACCTTTTAAATCATGAAGTTAGTTTGTTTTATGCATTTTAGAAGTTCAACTTCTAAAATACATAATATCCTAAATTCTTTAGAATAGAAACCTTGCTTTCCATGCCTCTCATTCGTACACTTGCCTATCTAAATCACAGGAGAAAAAAATGCCGCATACACTTCCACCGTTACCTTATGCCATGGATGCACTGCAACCTATCATTTCCAAAGAAACCCTGGAATATCATTATGGAAAACACCATCAAGCTTATGTCACTAATTTAAACAATCTCATTAAAGATACTGAATTTGCGAATGCCAGTTTAGAAGAAACCATTATGAAATCGAGCGGCGGTATTTTCAATAATGCCGCACAAGTTTGGAACCATACGTTCTATTGGAATTGCATGACACCTAAAGGCAGCGGCAAACCTCACGGCAAATTGGCTGATGCAATCACCAAAGCTTTCGGATCTTTCGAAGAACTCAAAAAACGTTTTAGTCAAACGGCTGTGACCACTTTTGGTTCTGGCTGGGGTTGGTTAGTCAAAAATGCGCAAGGCGATCTGGAACTTATGAGTACGAGTAACGCTGACCTTCCCATGAAGCATGGTAAAAAAGCTTTATTAACCTGCGATGTCTGGGAACATGCTTATTATATTGATTATCGTAATATGCGTCCTACTTATGTTGAAAAATTTTGGGATATAGTGAATTGGGATTTTGTTGAAAAGAATTTTGCGGAATAACTTAAAAACACACCAGGGTTTTGCATAAAAAACCCTGGTAATATAAAAACCTAGGAAATGCTGCATCTTGGTGCAGGCTTGGGACTTAAATCTAATTCCATTTTAAATCCAAGTAGTGTTGGTCCTGCCAGCTTCTCTAAAGCAGCGAATGGAGCCATCGTAACAGCCATCAAAACCATAGCACTTGCATTTGAATTATCTTCAATTTTTAAACCCTGTGGAGAGCTATAAAGTGGATGCAACTTCAATCGACAACCATCGAAGGGATTATCTTTATCTTCCATGGTAATCTCTATCATCTTTTGCTCTTCTACTACTCGTGCAATTTCTTCTACCGATAGATCTGAGAGTGGAGGAAGCCTGGTGCAAGATGATGGATTTCTTATATAATAACTTGCAATTTCGACTTCATTAGTATGTTTGTCAGCAGCTTCTTTTGCAGTTTTATATATATTAGCATATTTGTCATTCTTATTCTCCATAATATCACTGGCTACATCTTCGAGCCATCCTTTTACAAGAGTTGATTTATCAACTGCTGTATAATTTGTTTTTTTTGTTGAACCGGATTTTTGAAATTGTTCAGTAAATTTTAACATTTTATTTCCTTATTAATTATTTTTAAACGATATAAAAATATGCTTCTCTAAAAGTTCCAGCTGCGAACGCATTTCCTCAATTTGAGCCATTAAATCCATCGCTAATGCAGCACCAGGAAGATTGACTTCTAAATCCTGCTGCAAACGTTTTATGATTTGAATTTTACGCATATGGTTTGGATTAAAACGCCAAACTTCAATGGAAATGCCTTGAGGCTCAATGGCGCCGTATTCAATCAATTCACGTATGAATTCATGTGTTACATGACAAATTTCGCATAATTCTTCCAAGCTTAACTCAGACTGCGCTTCCATGCTTAACACGGTGATTTCCTTATCCGCCGCCATCTACCGCTCCTAAAACAAATGTTCCCTTGGATTAAATGGAATATCTTTCGCCATTTTTTCGTATAAAGCGCGCTCAGCTTCTGTTTTTGCCGGTGGCGTTACAATTTGCAACATCACATATTGATCACCTGGAGTGGGTTTAGCAGGCAAGCCACGCCCTTTCAAACGAAGTTTTTGTCCTGCTTGCGAACCCTGAGCAATTTTTAAATCCACGGAGCCGCCTAAGGTTGGCACTTTAATTTTTGCACCTAAAGCTGCTTCCCATGGTGTAATAGGCAAGGTTAAATAAATATCATGCCCTTGTAAGGTATAAAGTTTATGCGGCTCAATATCAATTTCTAAATACAGATCGCCTGATGGACCTTGGCCTATACCAGGCGAACCCTGATTAGTTAAACGCATTTGTTGGCCAGGCGTTACGCCCTGAGGTATTTTAATTTTAAGGGTGCGTGTTTTATGATGCATATGACCATGCGCATCTATTTCTGGAACTTGTAGATGGATGGTTTTATCACCCCCGCGGAATGCTTCTTCTAATGGAATAGAAATTTTTGCATGTTCATCACGCCCACGTTGTTTAAATGGTCGTTGATGATGAAATCCGCTTTGCCGTGGACGTCCTTGCCCACCAAAAATGGATTCAAAAAAGTCACTAAATCCTCCAAGATTTTCCTCGCTGCCAAAATCAAAACCTTGCCAGTTAGGCGGCGGTCTAAACTCTTGGCCACTTTGCCATTGACTACCTAATTGATCATAAGCTTTTCGTTTCTTGCTATCTTTAAGCACTTCATAGGCTTCTTGAACGGCCTTGAACTTTTCTTCAGCATTAGTTTCCTTGCTGACATCAGGATGATATTTTCGTGCCAATTTTCGATAGGCTTGTTTCACCTGCTCAGGTGTTGCATCTCGCGATACGCCTAAAGTTTTATAATAATCTTTATATTCCATGCATCACTCGGGTAATCGTACAACCAATACATCACATTTCGCACCATGTAAAATAGCATTCGCCGTGGAACCCAATAATAACGATAAGCCATGACGACCATGACTACCGCAAACAATTAAATCAACGCCTATGCTTTCGGCAATTTCTTGAATTTTTGATTTGGTAGGGCCCACTTCTACAAATTGGTCTTTTTTATCAACATTCAATGCATTACCTAATTTTGCCAAAGCAGTTCTAGATTCTTCTATGAGCTGGCCTTCAATATCTTCTATACCTAAATAGGCATAACTATAACCTGGCATAGGTTCCACTACGTGAATCAAACTCAACTTGGCATGGGTAAAATCTCGCATAGCGCGAACTTTTGAAATCACAAAATCCGACTCGTCTGATAAATCCGTTGCAAACAAAATATGTTTATACATGGTTTTATTCCCTTAATATGTCATTAAACTGTTGCAGTTGATTTTTTGAAAACAATATGGCCTTTCTCTATTCCAGCGGTCACGCTATCGCCAGGAGCAAACTTACCTGACAAAATATCTTGAGCCAATGGATTTTCAATATACTGTTGGATCGCACGTTTCAAAGGCCTCGCTCCATACACAGGATCATAACCGGTCATAGCCAAATAATCCAATGCTTCAGGACTCATATCTAAACCAATCTCTCGCTCCGCTAAACGCGAACGCAATCGATTAATTTGAATATCCGCGATGGATTTGATTTGTGCTTCATCAAGCGGATGAAAGACTACCGTTTCATCGATACGATTTAGGAATTCGGGTCTGAAATGCTTTCCTACCACACCTAATACGGCTTCTTTCATTTTAAAATAATCACCGCTTTTAGAAATTTCCTGGATTAAATCCGATCCTAAATTCGATGTCATGACAATGACCGTATTTCGAAAGTCCACCGTACGGCCATGGCTATCGGTTAAACGACCATCATCCAAGACCTGCAATAAAATATTAAACACATCAGGATGCGCTTTTTCAATTTCATCCAATAAAATAACGGAATAAGGTTTACGCCTGACAAGCTCTGTTAAATATCCGCCTTCTTCATAACCCACATATCCGGGAGGTGCTCCCACCAAACGTGCGACGGCGTGTTTTTCCATGAATTCGGACATATCAACGCGTATCATGGCTTCTTCAGTATCAAATAAAAAACTTGCGAGGGCTTTGCATAACTCTGTTTTACCCACACCTGTGGGGCCTAAGAATAAAAATGAACCAATAGGTTTGTTTGCATCGGATAATCCTGCGCGTGAACGGCGAATGGCATTACACACCGCGGAAACAGCCTGACTTTGACCTATGATGCGTTTATGAAGCGCATCTTCCATGTGCAAGAGTTTTTCTTTCTCACTTTCCATCATTTTTGAAACGGGAATATGTGTCCATTTAGATACCACTTCTGCGATTTCTTCTGCTGTCACTTTACTGCGCAGTAATTGTGTTTCTTGCTGCTCAGCTTTAGACGCCGCTTCCAATTGCTTTTCTAATTCTGGAATGCGTCCATATTGCAATTCTGCCATGCGCGTTAAATTACCCGCACGTCGTGCAGTATCAAATTCTTGACGTGCACGTTCTAATTCTTCTTTAATAGTCGTGGCACCATGTAAAGCTGCTTTTTCACTTTTCCAAATGTCTTCCAATCGTGTCGATTCAGTTTCAAGTTTTTTTAATTCTTCTTCAAGCTTGATTAAACGTTTTTTAGATCCTTCATCGGATTCTTTTTTTAAGGCTTCGCGTTCAATTTTAAGCTGCACAATTTTACGATCTAAATGATCAAGTTCTTCAGGTTTAGAGTCGATTTCCATGCGTATATTGCTTGCTGCTTCATCTATCAAATCAATCGCTTTATCAGGTAATTGTCTATCCGAAATATAACGGTGTGATAATGTCGCTGCCGCAACGAGAGCAGAATCGGTAATTTCTACGCCATGATGTAGTTCATAGCGTTCTTTCAAGCCGCGCAATATAGCGATGGTGTCTGGTACTGAAGGTTCATCCACTAAAATACGCTGAAAACGACGCTCGAGTGCTGCATCTTTTTCGATATATTTGCGATACTCATCCAGCGTGGTAGCGCCCACACAGTGCAATTCGCCACGAGCAAGAGCGGGTTTTAACATATTGCCAGCGTCCATTGCACCTTCAGCTTTTCCAGCCCCTACTAAATTGTGAATTTCATCAATGAATAAAATAATATTGCCTTCTTGCTTGGCTAAATCCGTAAGCACCGCTTTTAAACGTTCTTCAAATTCTCCGCGAAATTTTGCACCTGCAATCAACGCTGCTAAATCTAGCGCTAACAATCGTTTATCTTTCAAACCCTCAGGAACTTCACCATTAATAATGCGTTGCGCCAGACCTTCGACAATAGCTGTTTTACCTACACCTGGCTCACCGATAAGTACCGGATTATTTTTAGTGCGCCGCAATAAAACTTGAATGGTGCGGCGAATTTCCTGATCTCGACCAATCACAGGGTCAAGCTTGCCTTGCTCAGCACGCGCCGTCAAATCAATGGTATATTTTTCCAAAGCCCGTCGTTGATCTTCTGCATTAGGATCTTGCACTTTTTGGCCTCCGCGTTCTTCATCGATGGCTTTTTCGATAGATTTTTTTGAGGCACCGGATTGTTTTAAGATGTCCGATAATTTCCCCGAATCTTCACAAGCTGCTAACAAAAACAATTCGCTAGAGATATATTCATCTTTGCGTTTTTGGGCAAATTTATCAGTAAGATTAAGAAGTTTATTCAAATCATTCGAAATATGGATTTCACCGCCAGTGCCTTCGACTTGCGGTAAATGTTGAATAGCACTATCCAGTTGTGTGCGCAAATTGGCTATATTCACGTTGGCTTTGGTAAGCACTGCACGTACACTGCCGCCTTCCTGATCTAATAAAGCCTTCATGACATGCACGGGTTCAATAAAGGCATTGTCTCGACCTAATGCTAATGATTGGGCATCTGCTAAGGCTGATTGAAACTTACTTGTTAATTTGTCCATGCGCATAAAATGATCGGTCTCCAAATGTTTCTATATAAACAATATGGGGATTATTCCTTATCAATTAAAGAGAAAACTAAATAATAGCATTATCTCAATCACAAGATCTATAAAACTGAGCCACGGCCACGCCCCCTAACAGCCGTAGCTCAGTTACAATATGAATTTATTGCAAATTTTAATTTAAAATGACTATTTGTGACGATAATAACAATCTGTTATAATAAATAAAAATGACTATTTGTGGCATTAATATTGAGAGGATTCTATGCGCCCAAATCATTACAACAATCACTATCGCGATTCATTGAGACAGAAAATTGGCCATTTTGCTGGCCAAGTATTTTCTCGCAATGATTTGTCTCGCAATCATTCTAACCGCGAACAACTTCGCCTCAATCGAGCTTTAAATGTTTTTGCAGAAGAAGGTTTCATAATAAAGATTAGTCACGGCCTCTATGCGAAAGCCGAGTTAATGACGTTCCCTAATGGCAAAACAAAAGTAGTCTTACAGGCATCATTTGAAGATGTTGCCATTGAAGCGCTCAACAAACTTGCTATCAAGTGGGAATATGGCCGCGCCATTCAAGAATACAATGCTGGCAAAACCACTCAAGTTCCAACTACCCTCACCGTTCGATTGAAAAGCCGCTTCCGTGGCGCCATTAGTGCTGAAGGCCGTTCTGTTTTATTTGAGGACAACATGAATGCTCGGTGAATTACTGGATATACAAGTTAAAAAAACTGCGAAGATGTTAGGCATCCCTGCCGATTTTATTATAAAAGACTATTATATAACACTCGCTATACAAGCATTAAGCTCAGTAAAAGACCCATACTTTACTCTCATTTTCCAAGGCGGTACCAGTCTTTCGAAAGGCCATCAAGTGATTAACCGCCTATCAGAAGACATCGATTTTCGTATTATCTTAAAGCCGGATGCAACTCATTTAGGTAAAGAAGTTCGTAGAAAACGTCTGCGTGATTTCCGGTACATGCTCATAGATACATTAAAAAATACGGGCTTTTCCATTGCAACAGAACAGATTAAAGTATTTTATGAAGGCCGATTTATGAGCATTCGAGCAAGCTATGAAGGCTCATCTCGCATCACTTATCTTAAACCCCATATTGCGATTGATTGTTTTGTTGGCGAGTTGCTACTTGTACCTCAAACTGCTGCAATAACCTCTCTTATTAAAATAATATTAGATCAAGAATGCACTCATCACTCAATTCATATACCCTGCCTCGCTCTTGATGAAACAGCAGCAGAAAAATGGGTAGCTCTAACTCGGCGCATTGCAAATAGTCAAGAAAAAGAACGTGACACCGATAAACACTTAGTACGCCACATCTATGACTTACATCAACTACAATCAAAAAGCTTGCTCAGTGGAAAATATAAAAACCTTATTCAATACATCATTGAAAAAGATATCTCAATTTTTAAAAACCATGACACCGCATATAATAAAAATCCTATACAAGCTTCACAGGATGCGCTTGCGGCATTATACAATGACCCGCAATGGCTACAACATTGGGACAACTTTTGCGACCAAATGGTATATGAAAATAATAAACCTAAGTTTTCTGAAGCAATAAACACATTGCAATTAATGAACCAAGAAATTCCTCATGGCAGAACAAATTAGCTATTTGACTAGCTTAATTAGATGGGCCGTCTGCGATTCGAACGCAGGACCAACAGGTTAAAAGCCTGCTGCTCTACCGACTGAGCTAACGGCCCCCAAAGTATGAGCGGGTTAAGGCTGCCAATGATACCTATTTAAAAAAAAATATCAACGTCCAGGTGCATTTCCCCATAAAAATTTATGTAATTGAATTTGCAAACGCGCGGGGAGTCGGTCTTTTAATATCCAATCTGCTAATTCACCTGGGTTTTGTTGCTCATAACTAGGCGAAAACAATACTTCACACATAGCAGCTAGCTGATATTGTTGTATGATATTTTTTGACCACTCATAATCTGCCTGATCACAAATCACAAATTTCACTTGATCATGGGGTTGTAAGCAAGACATATTTTCGAAAAGGTTTTTATCGACTTCGCCTGAACCAGGTGTTTTGATATCTATGACTTTAACTACTCTGCTATCCACTGCTGAAACATCAAGCGCACCACTCGTCTCTAAAGATACCTCATAACCCGCGTCACACAGAGCCATTAAAAGCGGTATACAAGCTTTTTGTGCCAAAGGCTCGCCGCCGGTGACAGTGACAAAACGTGGCTGATAACTTGCTACCGTTTGCAATATATCATGGATATCAAGCCACTGACCGCCTTGAAAAGCATAAGCCGTATCGCAATAGCCGCAACGCAAAGGACAACCCGTTAAACGCACAAAGACCGTGGGTAATCCTACGGTCCTTGTTTCACCTTGCAACGAATAAAAAATTTCAGAAATACGCAAACGACTCAATATTTAATGACCTGCTTTTTTAATCTGTTTTAATTGTTCGGTCGCTAAACGAGCTGAAGCAGTACCAGGATATTGACTCACTACACTCTTAAATGCCACTTTTGCTTCATTCCACTTGAATTGTCCCGCATAAATTAAGCCTAATTTAAGCTGGGCATCCGATGCTTTAGAGCTGCTTGGAAAGTTTTTGACTACAAGTGAAAATTCGCTAGCTGACTGTTCATTCTTGTTTAATAGGCTATACAATTCACCTAACCAATAATGTGCATTTGCAGCAGTCGGCCCACTCGGATATCTCTGCAACATTTTTTGCAAGGTGGCAATAGCATCATTGTATTTTTTTGCCTTAATCAAGTCATAAGCAGTCTGATAAATTTGTTGCTCTTCAGCAACATTAGGACGTGCGGTTTTAGTCGTAGCAGGAGTCGCCGCAACAGGTGTTGATAAGCGCTTTGTCGGTGACTTAGAAGCTGATTTAATCGCTGCCGTCTTCGCTGTCGCAGCATCACTATTTGCTATAGATGCCTTGGATGCTTGAAGCTCAGAAAGTCTTTTATCTAAATCAGCATACATCGCTTTTAGCTGAATTTGCGCTTGTTGCAATTGATGCGACATATCCTCAACCTGGCCTCTCAGTGACTGCACTTCTTTTTGCAACTCATCTGCTTTAGCCAGGTTGCTTCCTTGCTGCAAGTTTTTAATTTGCTGCTCGGCTCGTTGAATTCGCTGATCTAAAGTAAGCGGTCGCGGTGGAGGAACTGGTACAGCAGGAGGTGGAGGAGCAGCTTGACTTGACGGTGCATTACTCACTTCTGCTGGAGCCAAACCGCCCGAATAAGGCGCAGCAGGAGCAGAGGAGGCATCGACAGGCGGGGGGGGTGGTGATGGCGCATCCACAGCCTGTCCATCAAATGGAGGTGGATAGTTATCCACCTCATAAACAGGTGCATCATCAGCATAAACAACAAAGGCAAGACTTGAGAGCATGACCACTGCAAGCATACGCTTTAGTTTAACAAATCCCATAAATTATCCCTGTTGTATGCGCGCAAAAATTGCTCGCCTATCCATTTGGTAATCTTCTTCCGAATGACCTTGAGCTGCTAAACGCTCTGCACCATAACTAAGCATACGAATTTGATCTGGATTTACGCCTTTTGCTTTCAAAATATCAGCGATAGCATTAGCACGACGCTCACCTAAACCAACATTATATTCGCGGCTTCCGCGTGGATCGGTATGTCCTTCAAGAATGATTTTAGCTTTTGGATGAGCAAGAAGATAATCCGCTTTTGCATAAATAGCAGGCATATCTGCTGACTTCACTACACTTCTATCGAAATCAAAATAGTATACATCCTTAGATGTAGCATGTTTAGAACTGACGCCATCGCCATAATTTGCGCCCGAACCCGCACCCGAAGCTTGTGCTTTTTGTGCTCCTTGCGTTCTATCATAAGGATCATCATATGAACTACCTTCATTTGGGTTCATATTTTTCTTTGTATGAGTACAAGCTGATATAGCTAATACGCTTGCAGCAACCAACAACACTTGCGCCAATTTTTTCAATTGCATGACTCTCTTCTCCCTTCATAAATGCATCAGTATACCCCTAATATATATCCTATCAAGACAAAAATGGCGACCAGGCAGGATCTTGGACTTCACCATTTCGCGCTGGCAATCGTAGCTGAATACTTCCATCCGTTGCAGCCATCCCTAACACATTTTGACCTTTATACCATGTACCGAACAAAACCATCGCACCATTAGGCGCCATTGTCGGTGACTGACTATCGGAACCCGAGTTTGTTAATATTCTAAACATGCCTGTATCTAAGTCAAGTGTTCCAATATTAAACAATCCTGAGTCTTGATTAAGCACGACTAAACGGTTTCCATCCGGCGTGTAGGATGCTCGCGCATTATATTTTCCTTCATAAGTCACCCTTGAAACAGCACGATCCGCTAAATTCATTTTATAAATTTGCGGATTTCCGCTTCGATTAGAAGTAAAAACAATCGATTTCCCATCCGGCGACCAAGATGGTTCCGTATTGATATAATAGTCATTTGTCAGTTGCATCATTTGACCCGTCATCAAATCTAATACATAAATATTAGGAGAAACATTCTTAGATAAAACTAATGCAAGCTTATTACCATTCGGCGACCACGCTGGCGCACCATTGATGCCTGGGACTTGACTCACTAAACGCCTAGCGCCTGTGGCAACATCTTGAATATAAATAGCAGTATGTCTGTTTTCGAATGAAACATAAGCAATTTTTCTGCCATTTGGCGCCCAAGCTGGCGACATAATGGGTTCGTATGAAGCGAGCAAGGGTTTAGCGTTGTAACCATCCTGATCAGATATTTCAAGAATGTGTCGTGTCTGGCCATTAGGCAAATGTTGCAATACAATATATGCTAAACGTGTTGAAAAAACACCGCGCATACCGGTAATTTGCTGAAATATCAAATCGCTGATGTGATGCGCAACAGATCGAAGTTCTGAGTAAGGAACAGTATAATTTCTTGTTAATAACACGGATTGTTCTGCATCTTTCAGCGCATCAACTAACTGAAAACTAACTTGATATTTATTATCTCCAACCTGTAAAACACGGCCGACAACCTTTGTATCCGTTTTTTTAGAATCATCGCCATAAACCTTAAAACGGCCGCTATTGCGAAGATCATTGCTGATAATTGCAGCTACATCTTCTCGAGGCATGTCACCTTGAACAGGAAAAGGATGTACGGCAATTGGCACGGCTCCTGCTATCCCGCGCGTCAGCTCCAGGTTTAATATCGCAAATGCGGAACTAGTAATAAACATGGCGATACCCATGCATAACATGGCGATATATTTTCGCATCATGAATGAATTCTCCGTTGGAAATTGTAGGATTTTATACCACAAATTGAGTGATGGCGCTACAAGACGATATTTTCAACAATAGATTTTTCGTAAGCAAGCGTAAATTCCGACGGTAATAATGGTTTACTAAACAGAGCACCTTCCATCAAATAATAACCCAGAGCTTTTAATACTTCGGCTTGCTTATGTGTCTCCACTCCTGAAGCCATCACATACAATCCCAAAGTATCGGCAAGCGCCAAAATCATTTTGACAACATCAAAAATTTCTTTACTAATGGTAATATTTTTTATAATAGAATCTGCAATGTTCAAACAGTCTATCCGAAAACGTTGTAAACGCCATAACACCATATTACCCGTACCAAAATGGCTTATCCCAATTTGCGCACCCAATTCTTTTAACATAAGTAATGTTTTTTCACTAACACCAATTTTTGAAGTGATAGCATTTTCTGAAATTTCAAAAATGACTGAAGCAGGCTCTATACCAAACTCATTCAATAATTGTGTTATTTTATAAATAAAATGAGGATTTTCTAATTGTCGCAAGGTTATGGTAATAACTAACATTTGAACATGATAACCGGAGGTCTTCCATGTCTGAAATTGTTGGCAAGCATGACGAATCACCCATTCACCGATCCGGATAATAGTCCCATTGCTTTCGGCTAATTGCGAAAATTCGCTGAACTCCATCAAACCAAAATCAAGATGGTTCCAATGCAGTATTGCGCGCATGGCATAGATAGCTTTTTTTTCTATGTGAAGAATCGGTTGATAGTAAATTAAAAAATCCTTATAAACCGCGGGATTTTGTAAGCTGGTGCTTAAAATAAACTCCCGCTTACTTTCTAGCTGCATATTATGTCGATAAAATTGATAACTATGATGTCCATATACGGCAGCCTGATGCAAAGCCGTTTCTGCATTTTTCATTAAAACACGAAGATCTTCGCCATCATACGGATAGATGGAAATACCTATGCTTCCAGCTATAAAAACTTCCTTATCATTTATCAAGAAAGGCTCTGCTATCGTATTTAACAAGCGTTGTGCGACATATGCTGCGGTTTCAGATTTACTCAGTTGCGGCAAAATTAAAGCAAAATCATCACCCACAAAACGAGCCGCTGTATCCAATTGACGTATGCAATGTTGTATACGTTTTGCTGTCTCTTTTAAAATTTGCTCTCTTGCTTCTAAACCTATGGCACGAATAATCATTTTAAATTCATTGAGATTAAGAAACAGTACAGCAAAAATAAGATTATGCCTTTTGCTCTGCCCCAATATTTGATTTAATCTATCTTCAAATATCTGTTGAGTTATCAATCCTGTCACAACATCCGTGGATTGAGCTGATTCCATTTGATTTTTCAGATCCAGCAAAGCGGCCGTTTGCGTGCGTTCTGCCGCTTGTGTTTTTGTAAGCATAGCTTCAGCAGATAATAATTTTTGTTTCATTAAGATAAAATTTCGAAAATAAAAGAAGAGAAAAGCCGCAAGTAAAAGGCTAAACAAAATACTGAATATCAAGAATACCCATGGTTGTGATAACATTTATTCTCCTTAAGCAACTTTACCCCATCCAACTATCACTCGCCAATAGATTTTCTGGCTTGACCTTTAAAACAAATTGCCTAAATGCTTCAAAAGCATCAAGATCCGTTGGCACAGGCAACGGCGAAGATTTCAACACAGCAGCTCGTGCAGACCTGTCTAATGCATCATCGCCGCTACTTTTCGTCAGTTGTACATCAAGCACAACGCCGGAAGGTGCAACTCTAATGAGCAATTCCGCGGAACGTTTTTTATCAACACCTGATGGAACCAACCAATGCTGACTTATGGTTTGTAAAATAAGTGCTTTATATTTATCAACGACACCTTTCATTTGTGATGTGCGTGCAGTTGCAACATGTTTTTGTTCTTGTACCATTTGATTTTTTAGGGTTTTGGCTTTTAAATCTTTTATTTCTTTCTCAAACTCAGCTTGCAAACTTTTTTGCTTAATCTTTTTTTGCTGCTTTTCATGCTGTTTTTGCATATCAGCTAACAATTCTTTTTGAATCAAATCTTCTTCTAATTTTTTTTGTTTTTTATCAGGAATGGCAATTGCGTCAGGCTTTTTGGGCGGCGCAACTTGAATAGGTTTAACAGGCTCTTTAGGGAGTTCTTTTGGGAGCTTGCCCCGCACTTGTTGCGGGGGCTCAGGTAATGGTTTTTGAATGATTTTTTTAGATGATGGCGGAACATCAATAATCATTGCATCTATGACTTTATCGGCATTATTCACGACAGGCATGGGTGCGCTAAATTCAAAACTCACGACTAATACAGTCAACAGAATAATATGCAACAATATAGAAAACAATACATGTTTTTGATATTGTTGCTGCATGTTTTCTTATCCTGCCTTCTTGTTTTCTGAGCCAGGTTGCGTAATCAAACCTACACTTTTAGCGCCTGCTTGTTGCAATAAGACCATTGCGTCTACAATTTTCCCATAATTAGCATTTTTATCGCCGCGCACTAAGACAGGACGTTGTTCCCCCGCAGCTTTACTTGGAGCCAACTGGGTAGATACCAGATTACTTAACACTCTTGCCGTGATTGGCTGACTGGGTTTTGCTGATATATTAAGATAATAATTTCCCGTTGCATCAACTGTCACGATCAAAGGTTCTTTTTGATCAGGCGGCAATGCCTTGGCTTCTGTTTTAGGTAATTCTATTTTAACACCTTGTGTTAACAAAGGTGTTGTAATCATAAAAATCACCAACAATACGAGCATCACGTCAATAAATGGTACAACGTTAATTTCAGCTATGGGACTGCGAGAATTACGTTGATGATAATAAGCCATAATTACCTCGTAAGCTCTGCGTGGGCCTGGTTATATAAGTGGGCTTGGGTTTGTCGCATTAAAATATTTGAAAACTCATCTTGAAATGAATCAAAGCGATTGAGTAATCGACCAATTTCCGTGGCATATCGGTTGTATGCGACAACTGCAGGTATAGCTGCAAATAAACCCATCGCTGTTGCAATCAAGGCTTCTGCAATACCTGGCGCAACCATGGAAATCGTTGCCTGCTGTACATTTGCGAGAGCCCGAAAAGACAACATAATTCCCCACACCGTACCGAATAGCCCTATATAAGGACTGGTCGATCCTACCGTTGCAAGCATAGGCAAATGGTTTTCGAGTTTATCTTGTTCACGCATTTGTGCCACACGCATCGCACGCTTGGCACTTTCCATCATGGCTTCTGCCGACATGCCTATTTGTTTTTGCAAACGTATAAATTCTTTGAAGCCCGCCTGGAAGATTGCATCCAAACCGCGTGTTTCAGCTGGGTTTCGGCTGCTCGCCTCATACAACTCCGCTAAATCACCGCCCGCCCAAAATTTATTTTCAAATTTAAACGTAGCATTACGAACGTCTTTTAAATAAAACCAGCGCTGTAAAATATATGTCCAAGAAATGATCGATGCGCCAATTAAAAGCATTAAAACGAGCTTAACGACCAAGCCCGCATTCATAAAATAAGCCCATAAAGAGGAATCTATACTCACGTTTGTTCTCCCAGAAAAATTTTGTAATGATTTTACCAAGAATTTGCAGGGTGCGCAAAGCGCCGCCTTTAAATCACAAGCTCATGCTGAAAGTCCAATTTATCCGGCACTTCCAAGCCAAAATGCAAATAAGCATGCTTTGTCGCCATACGTCCACGCGGAGTTCGCATCACAAAACCCTGCTGAATCAAAAAAGGTTCAATCACATCTTCAATCGTTCCACGTTCTTCACTGATAGATGCTGCTAAACTATCCACCCCCACCGGGCCACCGTCAAATTTATCAATAAGCGCTAATAATAATTTTCTATCCATCATGTCAAGCCCATGATTGTCTACATCAAGTAAATCTAGCGCTTTTTGTACCGCATCAAGTGTCACTTTACCGTTAAACTTGACTTCAGCATAATCTCGCACGCGTCTTAGCAAACGATTTGCAATACGCGGTGTACCCCTGGAACGTTTCGCCACTTCTTTTGCGGCTGCATCATCCATCTGAATTTGCAAAATCGATGCGGATCGTTTCACAATCGTTGTCAAATCAACCAGATCGTAAAATTCTAAGCGTTGCACAATACCAAAACGATCACGCAATGGTGAGGTTAATAACCCCGCTCGCGTCGTTGCACCAATCAAAGTAAAAGGCGGTAAATTTAATTTTATAGATCTCGCAGCAGGTCCTTCACCTATCATGATATCGAGTTGATAATCTTCCATGGCTGGATATAACACTTCTTCGACCACAGGACTTAATCGATGGATTTCATCGATAAATAAGACTTCATGGGCTTGTAAATTGGTTAATAATGCAGCAACATCGCCAGCACGTTCTAATACAGGCCCCGAAGTTTGACGTATGCCTACCCCTAACTCATTTGCAATAATATTGGCAAGTGTAGTCTTACCCAATCCGGGTGGCCCAAATATCAATACATGATCTAACGCCTCTTTGCGCGATTTTGTGGCTTGAATAAAAATACCCATTTGTTCACGGACGGATGCTTGACCGATGTAATCCGCCAATTTTTTAGGTCTTATGGCACGATCGATGATTTCGGTTTCGTGTTCCGCTTCTGCTGAAATAATTCTATCCATATTTTCCCCATATTTTCATTAAGATACGTTAGTTCTTGCAAATTGTCAATCGAATTGACAATTTGCAAAGTTCACCCTATCATCAGATTAATAAACCTAGCGAGCCATATTATGCTTAAAAGAGAAGCAGCTTCTGTATTATTAGATAAATCAAAACATTATCCCATCGTTGCTATCACGGGTCCACGGCAATCAGGGAAGTCTACGCTCGCTAAAACATTATTCTCACACAAACCGTATTGCAGCCTGGAAGATCTTGATCAACGTCAATTTGCAAATAATGACCCTCGAGGGTTCTTAGCCCAATTTCCTAAAGGCGCGATTCTTGATGAAGTGCAACATTGTCCTGAATTATTTTCCTATTTACAATCCTTAGTTGATGCACAATCCGAACAAGGTTTATTTGTTTTGACAGGCTCACAACAATTTGGACTTTTAGCGAATATTACCCAATCATTAGCCGGACGAGTTGGCTTTATTCAACTCTTACCTTTTACTTTACATGAGCTACAAATAGCAAAACGCGCGCCAACCTCCATTGAAACATTACTTTTTACCGGCCTTTATCCTCCTATTTATGACAGACATATCCCCTCTACAATGTGGTACAGCGATTACATTATGACTTATATTGAACGCGATGTACGACAACTCATCAATGTACAAGACTTAGGCTCATTTCGTCGATTTTTACAAATGTGCGCTGCACGTACAGGACAACTGCTGAATCTTTCCAGCCTAGCAAATGATTGCGGCATTACGCATAACACTGCGAAAGCCTGGATATCTGTACTTGAAACAAGTTATATCTTGTTTTTACTACGACCTCATCATCAGAATTTTAATAAACGCATGATCAAATCACCCAAATTATATTTTTATGATACTGGACTTGTCTGTACTTTACTTGGATTACAAAACAGTGAGCAATTAACTATCCACCCGTTACGTGGCGCTTTATTTGAGACATGGGTAGTCAGCGAGCTTATAAAAAACCGCTTTAATGCTGGATTATTATCTAATTTATATTTTTGGCGTGACAGTCAAGGACATGAGGTTGATATACTCATGGATAATGGAAATCAACTCATCCCCATTGAAGTCAAAGCCGGACAAACTATCACGCCAGATTATTTTTTAGGATTACAATATTGGCAGGCATTGAGTAAGCAAACACAAGAAGCATGGTTAATTTATGCAGGAACACAAAATCAAAAACGCGATCATGCTCATATCATATCCTGGGATAATATCTATCGCCTAAAAACCTCATGACACACACGGCTGAAGACCCAGATTCAAAATCTTTCCCTCAGAGGGATAGAGAGGATTTCAATAATGCTCGCGTAGGATCTGGAACGCCTGCATATTCGCATACAATTTGCGTGAGTCTTTGATTTTTAAACAATCCATGCGCACCCAAACCCTTTCCTAAATCTAAAATTACCTCACGACGCAACTGAAATTCGTTGAGTAACGATTGAAACTGTTTCAACATCGCCTCTAAAGGTAGGTTTACATCAATTTTATATTCCTCACATGTTTTTTTTATGTCCTCTCGATATTTCTCTGGATCAAAAGCATCGTTAGGCCGGCACAACTCAGAACAAGCCAGACAGAGGGTTAAGGAACCAGCACAACCTATGAGGATTAAGAGAAAACCATAGTGAAGGAACATACCAGGACCATTGGCAATATCGTAAAACGTTTTATAGCAAAAAATATCTTTTATATTCGGACCCACCAGAAAAATGCTTTGGCCAGTCTCTTGAGTCACCCAGCGGTATTCTTCAAAGTCACTGCTAACTAACCCTGAAAAACCCCAATGCCGTATAAATTCATAGTAAGGATTGTATTGATTCATACAAGTGATGCCACTCATCGAATTTGTCATAGCAAAAATGTCAAGATTAGTATAAAAGGTATTTTTGCTATACACATAATGCCCAAGTGAACCAGCAGCGGCACCTACTCCAATGACGAAGAATGCACAAACAGTCAAGTTATTACGACAGGTTCTATTTTTTTCACTGTCTGTAATGCCCTGTAAATAACTCACTGCTGACATAAGTTTTTGTTCTTGGGTTATCTCAACTACCATCCAGCTGGCATCAGTTTCCTTTTCTTCCATACAACTATCAGTAATAACGTCATCTTGTTCTATGACAGGGATAACAGATAATAATGGTGTTGTATCATTCATTGCGTGACGTTTACGTCCGCAACGCAATAAACTTCTCAAAAAAGCCATAGCAACCTCCTCAAATTGGTTGATTTTATATTTTTGTCCAAATCAGAGCGGATTATATCTTGAGAATGAACTAAAAATAACCGTTAAAATACGGTAGTGATAAATTAATTATTTCATTTTTGGTTGAACAATGATCACCTTTTTGAATAATGATAGCTGCGCGGTACCGGCTATATTAAAATAATTCAATATGGATGAATTCATACACATGGAGAAAGATCATCATGCGAAAGAAACTGGCACTGCTAAGCCTTCTATTATTTTCTCTGGGTTTATTGAGCGGTTATTTGTATCTTACGGAAAAAGTTATTGATGGCGATGTAAAAATAGCTGAAGGAAAAAAACAAATTGAGGAAGGTAAGCAATTACTAGCCGATGGAAAAGAGAGACTTGCAAGTGGTAAAAGACGCTTATCTCGAGCCAGAAGAACAAATGGAGTTGTCAATAGCTTCTTTCAATCGATTCCGCTTATAAGCATTGCAAAAAAGCTACCCGTAAGCGGAGATGTTCTTAATATCGCAAACAAAAAAATTGCTGAAGGAAGTCAAAAAATTGCCGCGGGAGAAAATAAAATTAAATCGGGTGAAAAACAACTTGCCGAAGGTAAATTAGAATTGGAACGCGGACAAAAACGATTATATCAAGTTAATATCATACGCATTATTTGCGGAATCGGTGCATTGATATTTAGTATTGTTTTTCTTGTATTATTGTTTTATTGGAGACGATCACTGCTAAAGAGGTGAAAATCGTTGTTTTATAGAATATTAAAGCTCCCCGTGTGTCGTCATCTTGTACCATTGCATTTCGTGAATCTGAAGCTTTAGCGATAGGTACAGATGCCTGATCTTACCAATGTGCAATTTTATCACTCCTTACAAAAAAAATAATTCTATTTATTTTTCAATATCTTAATTTGTTGGCAACTCTGGTTCTGTGATTTTAGGTATATACTGAATTAAAGCGTAAATATTATACAAAACGAAATTCGTTTAGGAGGTAAAATATGCTGCGCAAAGAGGATAAATACAACTCTGAAAACATTAAAACAGTTGCGGATCTTTCAGTTGTTTATAAGAACCTTGATACAGAGTCGTTAAAGTTATGGTTTGTGCTAGAATTAAAAAAAGAAGAACTCAAAAAAAATTCAGAGAAAACAGATGAGAAACTTGCAAGGGATCCGCGTTCTGATAAAAGTAGCTGGGTTCTTGATCCAACCAAAAAAAAAGATATTCGAGAACCAGGATCGACTGCAAATTTAGAAGCCATGAAACAAGAATGGGATAATGCAATGAAGACTTTCGAATCGCTAGACAAAAGTATAAAAGAGATAATAGAGCAAAACGGGCGATTAAACGATCTTCTCCTAGAAACCGCAAGATTGGCTGACTTAAAAACAACAGATACACCACTATCAAGTCTTATCGTTGAAGTTAACAAATCGGAAAATGCCATAGAAGAATTCAAGAAAACATACGTAGCTGCATGGGGTAATACAGACTTAGAAGAAAAGCTCAAAATTTCATCCCCGATAATAACGCGTAAAATAAAAAAAGAAGAGGCTAAAAAGGAACAAGCAGATCAGAAAGAACGAGAAAAATTATTTGCTGAAGCATTTTATATACATGAAAAATCCAGATTTGCACGAACTGACAGCCAAATTAACTTTCAGGAGGCAGAGTCTGTCTTAATACATGGTTTTGCAGAGAAAATCGCTAAATATGTTGGTTCAACTGGACTTTTTGGTCAACACAGGACGCACATAAGTGAGGGAATAAAAATAAATAATTTCTTACTGGAGAATGATCCAAGAACAATTACCCAAGAGTTAATAAATTTTATAAAGCAAAATACTCCTGAAAAAGGAATGCTTAATGGCATAATTACTCAATTTATGAAGGAGGCCGAGGAAAAAGGCTATCTGCGTGCCCGTGGCCTTACTCAGGAAGATATGCGACATCGAGGACCAGGTTGAATTAGGCTATGATGTTTTACACCACCCGTTCCTGTAATGCCCGCCGAATCATATCTTCACTACTCAACGTCCCATCATCCACTTTAGAAACCACACGACTCGCCTCGGTCGGTTTATAACCTAATGCAACCAACGCAGAAATAGCATCTTGTACCATTGCATTTCGCGAACCTGAAGCTTTAGCGATAGGCGCAGATGCCTGATCTTGCCAATGTGTAATTTTATCACGCATTTCGATAATTAAACGTTCTGCGGTTTTTTTACCTACACCCGGGAGATTGACTAAACTTGCAATATCGTTATGCGCAATACAACGCACGAATGCTTGCGTATCCATGCTCGATAGAATAGTTAAAGCCATACGTGGGCCCACGCCATTCACTTTTAATAAAGTTCGAAACATGGTACGTTCTTCTTTGTCACTAAAGCCATATAAGTGATGCGCATCTTCGCGCACAATTAAGTGCGTATGCAAAATAATTTCTTGGCCCACCTCTGGCAAACGATAAAACGTGCTCATAGGCGCATCGATTTCATAGCCTACGCCATGAACATCCAACAATAATAATGGGGGTTGTTTTTCCAAAATGATGCCGCGTAAATAACCTATCATCATGCTTCCTTTTTTAAATTTTAAAATCCCGCCAACTGCTGCGTTTTTTACGTGTAGCCTTCACGCCCAACTTTATCAACCCTGAACGAGAGTGCGCGTGACATAACGCTACTGCCAAAGCATCTGCAGCATCGGCTTGTAACACTTGCTGAATATTGAGCAAGCGAGTCACCATATGTTGAATTTGTTCTTTTTTAGCTGCTCCATAACCTACCACAGCCTGTTTTACTTGTCTTGCCGTATATTCGACTACAGGCATCGTTAAAGCGGCCATAGCAGCGCCTCTTGCTTGTCCTAGCTTAAGCGCAGAATTAGGATTTTGATGCATAAAGATTTGTTCAATGGCCGCTTCTTCCGGTTGATAACGCATGATAACTTCTTTGATACCCTCAGCAATTTGCTGTAAACGCATGGCAACATTGTCAGCCGTAATTTTTAGGCAACCACTTTCGAGATAATAGGTTTGATTGCCTTCAAGACGAATCAAGCCGTAACCGGTCAATCGTGAACCTGGATCTATCCCTAGAATAATCAAGCTGTGCTCCTGTGAACTGTTTATAATTCAGCTAAAATAGCATCGCTAATATCCGCATTCGAATAAACTTCTTGCACATCATCCAAATCTTCCAGCATGTCGGTAAGACGCATGATTTTTTCAGCGATATCCTTATCATCAATGGCGGCTTGTGTCACAGCAGCCATCGTAATTTCAGCTTGATCAGGATGTAAACCCACTGCAATCATAGCTTTTTTGACATTCAAAAAATCTTCGGGTGTTGTCACCACATCAATACTCTTATCATCATTCACGAGAACATCTTCAGCACCTTTTTCGAGGGCGATTTCCATCACACGCTCTTCATCAGCGCCGGGCGCAAAAGTGATTTGGCCTTTTTTGTGAAAAAGATAGGCGACTGATCCATCTGTTCCCAAGTTGCCGCCGCATTTTGTAAAAGCATGTCGCACTTCTGCAACAGTACGATTTCGATTATTTGTCATGCAATCTACAATGATCGCAACACCTGAAGGTCCATAACCTTCATAACGCACTTCTTCGACCACCTCACCTTCCATACCTCCTGCACCACGTTTAATCGCACGGTCGATCACATCACGTGTCATATTCGCACCTAGTGCTTTATCAATTGCCGCTCGTAACCGAGGACTAGACTCATCACCATTGCCTAACTTAGAAGACACTGTAATTTCACGTATAAGCTTGGTATAAAGTTTACCGCGTTTTGCATCCACTTTTGCTTTATGACGTTTAATATTCGCCCATTTACTATGCCCTGCCATGTCTTACTCCGTATTTTTTAAATCTTTTTTAATGACTCGAATGCCTAAATCAATTAATTGCGCAGTATCAACTGTCGATGGAGCATCTGTCAAAGGACAAGTTGCCGTTTGTGTTTTAGGAAATGCAATCACATCACGAATCGATGCAGAACCCGTCATTAACATCGCCAAACGATCCAGACCAAATGCAATGCCGCCATGCGGCGGACAACCATAACTAAGCGCTGCCAAAAGATGGCCGAATTTTTCTTGTGCCTCGTCGTCTTTAATATTCAGCGCACGAAATACAGCTTGTTGCATTTCTGTGGTATTAATACGGATGGAACCACCACCGACTTCCGTACCATTGAGTACCATATCATAAGCACGGGCTAACACATGAATAGGATCACGTTCTAACTCTTGAACAGTGCTAACCTTGGGTGCAGTAAAAGGATGATGACATGCAGATAATCGACCTTCACCTTTTTCAAACATAGGAAAATCTACGACCCACAACATCCGCCAAGCTTTTTCGACTAAACCTCTATCGTGTGCGACTTTAATTCTTAAAGCACCCAACGATTCATTCACAATTCCTGTCAAATCTGCACCAAAGAAAATAATGTCACCTGGTTTGGCATGAGTGCGCTCAACCATCGCCTTAACAATGGATTCTGGGATAAATTTCAAAATAGGTGATTGCAAACCATCTGCATTATACTTGATGTAGGCAAGTCCTTTTGCACCAAAAATGCTGACATATTTTGTATAATCATCAATTTCTTTACGACTGATATCTGCACCGCCCGGAACGCAAAGCGCTGCCACTCGTCCATGCGGATCTTTAGCTGGATCCGAAAATACCTTGAATTCTATATCTTTCAACAAGTCGCCTACATCCACCAACTCGAGCGCAATACGCAAATCAGGCTTATCCGAGCCATAACGCGAGATGGCTTCAGCATAGGTCATTCTCGGAAATGGATTAGGCAGTTCAACATTCAATAATTCCGAAAACATGCCGCGCATCATTTCTTCCATTAAATGTTGTATGTCATGCTCATTCAAAAAGGATGTTTCTATATCTAATTGGGTAAATTCAGGTTGTCTATCAGCACGCAAATCTTCATCACGGAAACAACGCACCACTTGATAGTATCTGTCCATGCCCGCCATCATAAGCAATTGCTTAAATTGTTGTGGTGATTGTGGTAATGCGTAAAAGCTGCCTGGCTTGGTACGACTCGGAACCAAATAGTCGCGTGCGCCTTCTGGCGTTGCTTTTGTTAAGAAAGGTGTTTCAATATCTAAAAACCCGTGATCATCTAAAAATCGACGTAAATGACGCGTCATTTTTGCTCTAAATATTAAACGACCCAACATCTCAGGACGACGTAAATCCAAATAACGATAATGTAAACGGGTTTCTTCACCTGCTTCATGATAATCATTAATCGGAAAAGGGATAGGTTCAGATGTGTTTAAAATCGTAAGTTCCAAACCATTGACTTCAATGTCGCCTGTTGCCAAATCTTTATTAATGCTGCCTTCTGGACGAGGTCGTACACGGCCCTTCACTTGAATAACATATTCATTACGAATAAGTTCCGCTTGCTTAAAAGCCTCTTTATTCATGGGCGCAATCACAACTTGAACCAAACCTTCTCTATCACGCAAATCGATAAAAATCACGCCGCCATGATCACGACGTCGATGCACCCACCCTACCAATTGAACGTCTTGATCTACATATTTTTTTGTAACTTGTCCACAATAATGACTACGCATGAACCAACCTTATTTTTTTATATTATTACCATTCGTACCTGGTTGAACAACACCTAATGAAATCACAAATTTTAACGCCTGCTCGACACTCATATTCATTTCAATCACATGTTTTCGTGCAATCATCATAAGAAAACCCGATGTTGGATTAGGTGTTGTTGGAATAAAGATACTTACCATGGCTTCGCCATCGATCACTTTTGAAACTTCTGGTGTACCATCGCCTGTTTGAAAAGCCAGGCTCCACATACCCGCACGTGGATATTCCACTAATAAAACTTTACGAAAGGATTGCCCTCCAGGTGTGAATAAAGTATGTAATACTTGTTTTACACCCATATAAATCGTTCGTACCAAAGGGATGCGCCCAATAAAAGCATCCCAGAGTGCAACAAACTGTCTACCTATAAAATTAGCTACCAAAAAACCTGTGAGCAATATCACGCCCAAAGTAATAATCATTCCAATGCCTGGGATATGCACTCCTAACAAGGCATCAGGTTGATATTTGACAGGCAACAAAGTCAGTGTTGCGCCTAAAATATCAACAAGAAATTTGAGCGCCAATATGGTTATCCAAATAGGCAACCACACCAACAAACCGGATATAAAATACCTTCGTAAAGATGACATCATAATTATTTGACCGCCGTATCTGTAGAATTTGAGTTAGAACCTTCATCAGTCTTACTATCTTTTTTATCTGGAGTACTGCTAGCGTCTGGCTTACCTTTATTTTTAAAATCGGTAGCATACCATCCCGTTCCTTTAAGCTGGAAACCTGCCGCAGAAACCAATTTTTGTAAGCCAGGTTTCTGACAGTGAGGGCAATCGACCAAAGGCTGATCGCTCATTTTTTGAACAGACTCAAGCTTGTGGCCGCACACACTGCATTCATATTCATAAATTGGCATAACAATACCTTATTTGTACGTGATATATACGAAAGTGGCTTATTCTAACAAGATTCTAACC
>JABDBK010000006.1 GCA_013288655.1 Gammaproteobacteria bacterium
TGGACTAGCTCATGCCGCAAGACAGGCATGCATGGTAGAAAATTTATTACCATTATTTGCAAATCATGCAAAAAATAACGATTTAAAATTTTTCACTGAAAACATCATACAAAACCCTGTGAAAAAACATATCATTCAAATAGCCGCTATCTTCCTAACTGCAGGGCGTATTCATGAATTAAGGGCAATACATGATCCTAAAGGACATCAGCAGTCCCGAGAAAATTCCAAAAAAGCTTTCGAAGAGTTTTTATCTGTTTATTATCCAGTCGAAAAAAGCTCTCAAGACATGGAAATATTAATTAAGATATGCTCTGATGCAATTTTATTACTTGCGCCTGATATGTCTGAAAAAGCAAAAACATCCGAGGAAAAAGTCATTTTTCATCTTTTAAATGCCGCGCATATTTTAGATACTCCGCGTGTGCCTGGTTTATGGATCAAACAGGAAGGAACGCAAGTAGAATTAGCAAAAAACATGTTAAATAAATTACTGTATCATCCAGATAGTGTTTTTACACAGGACTCAGCAGATAAAGAGTTATTAGATAAAGCATTGGATGAATTGTGGAAGCTGTCTCTACTAAATCTTAGAAAAACCGGTGATAGAATTCCAGATTTGGAAGTCGATTATAAGGGTTATGAATTTATTGAATGCAATCAAAATCCGGCTTATCTATCTCAAGTATTGGAATTAACAAAACCATTACCGTTAATCATTCGAGAAACTAAACAGGATTTACGAGATAATAAAATATATTTCGATGCCTTAATTTATATTTTAACTCACAGTGTTGATCCAGATATACAGTTGCAAATTTTTAAAACTGAACCGGAATTCAGCGATCTTATTTGTTTTGCGTGCGACTATTTGGAAAAGCATCCGAATATGGATGTTGAAACAGATGGGATCTTAATTGATAAGATAAAACAGGCGTTTCATTCGACAGAATTTCAACGGGCAAGAAAAAAGATCTTATCCAATCCCATAACTCCTGTTTCTTTTGGAGATGGAAGTATGGAAAAATTGCCGCGTCTTCTTAAGGCTTCCATTCCATTTTTACTTGAAGCTAAATTAGACAGCCAGGAAAATATTATCAAATTAAAAAGACTTTATCAGGACCATCCTGATGCTATTTATTATTTGGTTGAGGGCCTGCGTTATTTGAGTCCACTAAATAAATTAAATGAGGATACTTTTCAACTATTGTGCATGCAAACTGCTATAAGCCCAGATATTTTACTTGATTTTCTAGGCAATTATAAATCCAATTCTAACGTAAGCACGGATGTATACATACAAATTACAGAATTATATATCAATCATAAAGATCTAAAAAAAATAATTCTTTTCACATTATACTCCTGTTTGGGAAAATTGGATTTATTAGAAAAATTATTTAAAAAGGAACAATGCCCTCAAAAAAAAGAGAATATGATTATATCAAATCATTGTGCTCCTTTTTGCTATGCTGCTGTTTTCGGTCATACAGACGTGATAAAATATTTATTCCTTGAAGCGCCCCATCTCAGTGCGCGGATGATCGATAAATTAAATATGAGTTATGGAACATTTAAAACTTTTAATCTTTTCGGCCGCCCTGATATGTTAGAATGCTTCTGCAATAACGCTAAATCCTATCAAAAAAATCAAATGGTTAGTGTCGCCGCTTCTCGTGGTCGTCTAGACGTAATGGAGTACTTGTTCAATACTTTTACATTAGAAGAAAAAGAAAGTATAGCTGCATCCAGAGTTTTTACATCAGCAGCCATGAATGGCCACATAAATATCATAGAATATCTATTCAATGCGGCACCCGCAAAAAAAACGGATATGCTTGCTGTAGATGATTTTGCGGTTTTAGGCGCTATAGATCTAAACAATCGCGGTATGCTTGATGTTAACAATTGGTTATTATCAAAATCTCGCATCTGCTTTGCCGAAAAGCTTAGCAAACCTCCAAGTTGTATCGAATATACCGAACTTAAACCATATGTTAACATGGAGCTTAGATTCCTTCACAAAAAATTTGATGATTTTAAATGTGACCATCCTGACTCTACTTTTCTTCTGTCCAATCATAATGAAGTAAAAATTTATTTTCATATACTTTGCAATCTTATTCGACAGCATCCTGGTGTTGTATTAAAAGACACTGGCTTTCTACTGTCAATTACTACCATCAAAACGCTCGTTCTTGCCATCGTTACTGCATCAGGCCGCGAGGCCGTGCTCTTGCGTGAGAAATTTTCTTTGAACGATGAGACCATAGCAATGCTCAAAGATAATTCTGAAGTTAAAATGTTAAGCGCACACTCGCCTTTAGTTAGGCATCATGTTGTAACCTCAGCCAGTGC
The DNA here is from genome assembly GCA_013288655.1 of Gammaproteobacteria bacterium. Taxonomy (GTDB): domain Bacteria; phylum Pseudomonadota; class Gammaproteobacteria; order DSM-16500; family DSM-16500; genus JABDBK01. The sequence continues at coordinate 2,359 of JABDBK010000006.1, forward strand.
CGCCAGATCGATAGAAAATAAAACAACATCTATCGCTAATACCGCTAAACCATTTACAGGAAAATAAACTTCTTACCATGGATAATAATTACGGTCTTGGCACAGGATGATCTGGACAAAGATTTTTTTGGGTAAGAATTATCTCTCTAATATTTATTTAAAGAGTGTTTCTTACAGAAAAATTGACCAGCGCCTCTTGTTTTTATTATGGTATTATATATAATACCATAATGACAAAAAAACCTAGAGTTGTGATAGATACAAACGTTGTTTTATCGGCATTGAGATCACTCAATGGAGCACCAATAGGCTGATGAGCCTTGTTGGAACAGATAAATTTATACCATGTATTTCAATTGGGCTAATCCTAGAGTATGAGGATGTTTTATCTAGAAAATTACATAACTTAGATAGAACTCAAGTAAGAAACTTCCTTCTAAAAAAGGAAGTCGAACAAAATACTTAGCTGTTCTCAATAAGGCACCAAATATCAAACCAGATGATGAAGATAAATTATGATTTTATTTGATACATTTATTGAGGTTCTTATGATAATAAAGAAACAGAGTTAATAACCAATGTTATCACTCATAATATTCATGCATTAGATACGACAACAATAGCACTCCATGAATGCATTGGCATTGGTTGGTATTATTTATATTCGTATGCAGGCTTGCGGTAAAATCTTTTAAAATGATATACTATTCAAGGAAAAAATATACACGTCTAAGTCCCTTTTGTGAAGGATCATAAGGAGGAACACTTGATTACCCTAAACAAATCAGCAATTTCAATTATTTTCGGAGTTTGTTCGCTTTCGTTAGCGGCGCCTGTGATAGCTAACACCTATAAAGGCGAGGCATCTCCTCCAACCTTAAGCGGCTTTTATCTTGGGGGCTTTGGAGGGTGGGGATCTTTTAATGATTTCCAAGTCACACAAAGCGGTGTTGCTATGTTTAGCCCAGCACTAAATGCGGCGGGCATAGGTTCATTATCAGCACCGTTAGCTGTCGATGCTGTCGGAAACACCGGTAGTAACTCCGTTGGTTTTGGTGGTATTCACTTGGGTTATGAATGGTTGGCACCTGCTTGGTGGGTAACGCCTGCCATTGAATTAGAAGGTATTTATTTTAGTAAAACATTTGATGCCTCTGATCTAGACAATTCAAGTATTGTACTTACTGAACATGATTTTGATGACACTTTTCCAACGAAAACAGGCATAGTGCTTATTAACGGAGTTTTCCAGCTAAATTGTTTTCGCATGAGTATGGTGCATCCTTACGTTGGTTTTGGTTTAGGTGCAGCCATTCTCTCGATTAACAGCGCTGATTCACTCCAGGTCAGCCCGCCAGAAGCCGGCGTCAATCACTTTAACTCTAATGAAGAGAGCTCGGACTGGACTTTTGCTGCACAGGCAAAAGCTGGATTACGTTTCGCTTTAAGTGAACGTGTGCAATTATTTGCTGAGTATCGATTCCTTTATCTCGGTAATACAGAATTCACTTTTGGCTCGACATTCTATCCAACTCACGTTCCAACGACCAGTTGGAAAGTTGATTTCCATGATATGTATGCTAATGCTGGTGCGTTAGGTATTGAGTTTAAAGTATAGAATCAAGAAAACGGGTGTATTGATTACATTCGTTGAAAAAAAGCGCTTTAGTTATAACATCGGTAGACTCTCACGTTAGTGGGTTTTTAGCTAAAAGTCGTTAACGATTGCAATAATTCACAATTTGTAAATATTTTTTTTACACAAGTCGATATTTTATTTGATTGTGGGTAATAATCAAAATAAAGAACTTCATTTATAAAGCTTAGTAAAGTTGGTTTCCGTACTGTAAAGTCTTCTTCCTTGCACTGCAGCGCACCATAATCCCCCTTATCGAGAGCTATAAATGACAAATAAACGATCATTTATTTATCGATTAACAAAGATATAACGTAATACGTAATTAAATATCTTAAATAAAATACGCATCATCTTTGTCAATAAATATTATTGACAAAATTAAGTAATTCTCTTAATATTAAAGAAAAAGCTGGAGAGAGACGTGATCAAGGTTGTCGAGATTGCTGTAAGTGTCAGCAAGAATTTTCATAAAGTTCCTTTACCCATTAAGAAAAAACTTTTTACCTGGGTTGCAGCAGTTGAAGAAAGAGGCCTTAACGAAGTAAAGAAAACGCCAGGCTATCATGACGAGCCCCTAAAAGGCGATAGAAAAGGCCAACGCTCGATACGTCTTAACAAACAATGGCGCGCCATTTATCGAGTGATTAACAAAAAAATCGAATTTGTATTAATTGAAGAGGTCACACCCCATGACTACTAAAAAAAACTATACCAGCACGAGAAGCGCTTAAAGATATCATGAAGTATACTTTCGGTGAGTTTGTGAAAGATATTCGAGAATGTGATGAAATAACCCAAGCAGAACTTGCTAAACGTATGCGGGTATCTCGTCAATTTATTCATGCTGTTGAAAAAGACAAGGCCAATGTAAGCTTGGAAATGGCTATCAAAATTGCTAACGCCTTAGGATATCCTTATGAGGCCTTTGTCGAAATATGCTTAAATGACATGCTAAGAAAATCCGGCATAAAAAAAGTTGTTCATCTTGAAACTAAAGCGGCTTAATAAAAATATCCAGCAACGTCTGATGATAGCAAGACAGCAAAAATAATAGTTTTAAATCACATTTTGTAGGTGTTTTTCGTTACTACAACAGCCCCTGGATCTCTAGTAAAGTCATATTCGGTATCGATAACTGCCTCTGATTCCCGACTGTGATCTAAAGTTGTCTGCATTTTGCCATCTTTAAATCTATCACCCAAAAAAGTTCCTAATTCCAATTGTTTATCAAATAACATATGAGGATATGTACTTTGACATTCTTGATGCATGCGAGTTTTACCAGGCGTTCCCATCGGTTGTAACATTGGGCGATAAATTAGAGCACAATTTGCATTATTAGAACGTAATTCTTCAGAAGGATTTAGATCTAATCTATCGCCGTTACGCAAATAATAAGTTATTGTACTTGTCGAAATTTTTGTGGGTTGTGCTGCTTGTGCAAGCATGTTGCCGCTAAATAATAAATAACCCACTAATAATTGCGAGGAAGTTAGCTTTGCTAAAGTTTTCATTAATAGTGACCAGCAAGTTTTTTGATGCGATTCTTCTAAACGAGTAAGCATAGGAATTTTGTCCTTCTGTTTTAATATCCGATGCAAACTATAACAAAAATTATTTTTAAGTGAAGCTATTTATTACTTAAGCTAAGGTAGAGTTCTATTATTTATACGCAAAAATGTTACACATAAGTTGTAATGGATACTCTCTCACCCATAGATAAAATATTTTCGATGAAATTCATAATGATTACCTATGTTTATCCTTTCTGACTCACTATAAGCATTGTTATCAAGAGTTAAAAATGCAATATTCGTTCAACTCTCCAAAAAAGTCTACGAAAACTATTTTATTTCAGCAAGTTAGCTTAGGGCTTATAGGGGTTAGCGGGAATTGCTGTTGGCACAAAATGCTTGTGCGATATTAGTCATTATGTGCATAATAATCGACCATACTTTTACAAACGAGGCTGTAAAAATGCAATCCCGAGACCAATTTTATCTTGAGCAAGGAAATCCTAATGGAGTCATTTTTCATTTTGAAGAAAGGAAATCGACTACATTAGAAGAGACAAATTCCGACGCAGATTCTAGACAAGTTACTCCAGCGGCAATGCAACCTCGCCAGTCAGACCAGCATGATTTCCTGTATGTTTTGAAAACTGATGAAATCGTGGATTCAGCTCGCGCAAAGCTTTGCTCTATCTACCAAAATGGAGTGATTTTATATCCTGATCCTGATGATCGCAGTTGTAGTAGCTCTGGTGCGCGTAAATACAAAGCCTGCTTTATCCAAAATGGAAAATTGCTCACGAATACTAACGGAGAGCCTACCGAAGTTTCTATAGGGAATCAATTGTTGCTTGAAAGCGGCCTTATATCCAAAGATACTAAAAATTATGCCGAGCTTATTAAGAAAGCGTACCATGAAAAATTAACATATGAAAAATCAATACTTGCAGACATGCAAGGTTCTCTTCAAGCATATGACCATCCTCGTTATGAACATGCTCTAGGAGTAAAGCGTAAGCAGGAAGAGACATCAGCCAATGAAAAAGTCATTTTTCATGTTGCGACAGAGGGAGTCGAAGAACCAAAATCAAATATATTGGAGGAAACGAAATCGGTTCAGTCTACGAATAAAATTTATAAAGTAAATAATCTTCCGTATAGTAAGAGCATCATTAACTCGAACGATCCTCGTCTCAAAAAAACTTCTAAACCAGAGATAAAAAACTTACCTTTTCAAGTCATCGAATCAGCCATAGGTAGTTATTTACAGCCTAAGGATATTTGCAAAGTATCTACAAGTTGTGTAACGTTGTATGCAAAGACCTCAACCATTCTTGAAAAAAATGCAGAACGTGCATTTTCAAAATATCTGCAAGCGATTGTTTTTAATTCTCCATTAATGATTTCTCCCATTTTAGATGCTTATCCTCATTTTTTATTGGAAAAGCCTAAAGATCATGGTATTACAGAAATAGAATGTCAGCACACGTGGTTGAGAATTAAACCAGGAGATAAGACAACATTTGGCATGGCACAAGAGCTGCGCCATATTGACGCAATGAAAGCTATGTTTCCACATTATGAAAAGAAATTAAATGATGCACGAGCAAGAGAGGATAAATCTGCGATAACCGCACTTGAAAATGCGTGGACTATGCGACTCCCCACTGAAGATGAGCAAAAAGCGCTTCGGAAAAAATATACTGATGAACTAATTATGCCTGTGATAACAGCACTGGCAGCAGATACTACTTTACAGACGAGCTGGGTAACGAATCCTGAAACAGGGCTTGGTGAAACAAAAATAGATCATGCGAGTGACGCTACACTTAATGCATTGAAAAAATTAAAAGAAAAATTATTTGAACCGAAAACTCTTGAAGACTGCATCGATGTCAATCAATTCCTTATCGCGTTATATGAGGCTTATGATACTCATTTTAACACATTCCAAAACTGGCATCAGCAAGACGCCTATGCAGTACTCTGCATTGGAGTAGGACAGAGCATCGTGGGACACGACCTCGGTGAACGATTCTGTCAGGGGTTTTACAACACGGTTTATCGTTATGAGGAAATAGGTAAGCGTGCAAAGACTTTGGTGCTTCCTGATGGTCGTTCATTTTATAGAGAGCAGCCTGATTCGTTGGGTTTAGGATCTTCTTTTCTGTGTAGTATATATGGCGGTCGCCCTCTTGGGCGGACGGCCGCGGCCATGGGAGAGAAGCGCGCAATTGGAAGACTATGTCAAGCAAATGCAGCAGAGTGTATCGAACTTACGCAGCGGGTTCACCAAAAGCAATCGCGGTGTGTGATATCTTGATCGAGCGGGAAATTGATAAAATTGCGGCGTAAGCCGCAATGTTTTCATCTCAGCATTGATCGAGAAACCATTGTAAAAGTTCGTTATATTTTCATGAATAGCTAGCTCCAGATAAGGTCACTTATTATGAGTTAGAAATGAGCCAACTCATTTATAATCGGTGCTGAAGTTTAACAAAATTGGTTTTTTTTCAAGAGTGCCGGCGGTTCTTCCACAGGATCCGAAGTGGGTGCGTCAGTCAAAATCCTCTTGCTTTTTAACACAGTTGCTCTCCTTTTTCACCCTAGCTTGAAAGTCAGCTCCGATTCGTGTAAATGAATGTTGCTTTTTTGCAATAAAATGATTAACCGTCATCGCACAAACGAGATCTCCCCATACATTAATCACGCTACGAAAGCGATCTAAAATGCGATCAATAGGAAGAAGTAAAGCGATTGCACTAGTAGGTATATTAACGCTTCGCATCACGATGAGCATTGTAATAATACCGCCTTCAGGTATACCACCAGCTCCAACCCCAGCCAGAATAGCTGTCAGAAAAATTCCTATTTGCGACCAAATTGAAAGGTCTATCCCTAATATTTGACAGAAAAATAAAGTTGCAATTGCCTCATACATTGCTGTTCCAGCGAGATTAATAGTAGTCGTAAAGGGTAGAACAAAGTCCGCGATTTCATCACTGATTTTTTCTTCTTTAGCAGCTAAAAGTATTAGGGGTAAAGTAGATACAGAGCTTGAGGTGGCAAACGCGGTTAACATTGCTCCTCTTGCATTTTTTAAAAAATCTTTTGGATTTCTTTGAGTAATATATTTGATTACGGCAAATTGCCACAGAAACTGGAAGAAAAATCCTACAAATAATACGACAATGAAATAACAGTATCCTGTAATATTTTGCATTAAATTATTTTTTATATAACCTTCTGCTATGGAAGATCCAAGTAAAGTGAATAAGCCAATAGGAGTTAGATACATCACCCAAATAATTATTTTGTTAAATACGTTACGTAATCCAATAAACAATACTTTTATAGGTTTTGCCGATTCACCTACCGAAATACATGCAATGGCAAAAATAACACTAAAAATGACAACAGGTAGAATGTAAAAATTAGAGTCCTCGCTAATGTTAATAAAATCGTGAGGAAACAAGTTTGTTAAGTACGATAAGACAATAGATGAAATGGCAGTTGTATTAAATGGAACAGAATCAGTGTTAGATGTGATAATACCAATCGACATCCCACTTCCTGGTTTAATAACATTAGATAGAATGAGCCCAATTAAAACTGCAATTGATACGCTTATGAGAACGTACAACAATGTATAAAACCAGATAGATTTTAAACGTTTTACACTACCCATCGAGATAATCGCACTTACTATGGCACAGAATACAAGTGGTATTACGATCAATTTAAGCAAATTAATAAATATGATATCGATCCACCGAATTAAAAGCATTTGTTCAGGAAAAAATATTCCACATAAAATCCCAAAAATAGTACTCAATAACATGACATAAAATATTTTGTTAGGCATTGTCTCAGGTCTTTTAATATATAGCTGTTTTAAGACCTGATTTTCTTTTCCATGAAAAAACAGGAGATGATAAAGCTATGCGTCTCCAATGAACGCACGATCATGGTGGTTGAAAAAATCTGGTTGTATAAGATTATCGAGTAAACTATTAGTCTTTTTAACTAAAAATCTCTCAGAATTTATGTTTGAGTCGCGTTAACCATATACTATTTTCTTGTATTTGTCTAACTTAATTCTAAAAAATGAACAAAAATGTCGTAACTAAATTAATAATGTCCTGTTTCTCTGAGTAGAATCACCTTTCGCTGCCATGATATTTAAAAAAAAATTCGCTAGAATAGAATCATATGACATTTCTTCTAGGGTTTTTATCGGAAAAATACCGGCATTTTGGCACAAAATGTCAATCCTTCCAAAAGTATTTTTCGCAATCTTTATAACTTCAGCCATCTGCTGTAATTTTTCAGTAACAAAACTGACTTTTTATGTTGCCTGAGATGCAAATTCAAATCTAGAGGTGATATATTCATTAGGAATCCCAAAAAGAACGGTGAAGTGATGAGAAATTATGAAAATTGGGAAGGAGCGTATGACTTAAAAGCCTTAGGAGAAGTTGCTGATTTTGTGAGCATTATGGCTTATAATCAACACGGCGGCCCTACTACGCCAGGCCCAACCGCAAGTTTACCCTGGGTTCGTCAAACGATTAAATATGCCTTAAGATATATAGCATCCAACAAAATTTCAATTGGCATAGCCGATTTTTCTACCCATTGGTTTACAGGATCTACTAAAATAGATAATACTGAAAAAGTCAGCATTCAAATGCGTGCCATTAGCTATAAGCAAGTTCAGATGCTTACGCAACAATATAAGAAAAAATTTATTTGGGATAATCCATCTGCAGTTTTTTATGTTATTTACACTCATGACTGGTTGGATGAATATATTTTTATAGAAAACGTAAAATCTTTTTCTGCAAAGTATGATTTGGTTAAAAAATACAAATTACGCGGCATTTCTGTATTTGATTTGGGAACAGAAGATTCAAATATTTGGAATCTTTTATAGTTCATAAAACTGCATTATTAAAGCATTTTAGGGGTAATAATGAACAAGATTGATACGGACAATCCTATAGAATTATTGGATAACACAAAAGAAATTTTGCCAGCTAACACTTCATATTTAAGCAGCTATATTGAGGCTGCAACAAGTCAAAACACAAGAAAGGCTTATAGACAGGATATACAACATTTTATTGCTTGGGGCGGATTATTACCTACCAACGTCAATGTAGTGATTCGATATTTGCATGATCATGCTGATATTTTAAACTCTCGCACATTATCACGTAGACTTACAGCATTAAAACATTGGCACACTTATCAAGAATTTCCGGATCCAACAGACCATCCCTTAGTTAGAAAAACATTAACAGGTATACAAAATATTCATGGACGACCAAAAGAAAAAGCACCTGCGATCACCATGGATCAATTAGCACAGATGATTGCTTATTTGAGCAATCTTAATACATTGCAGGGGATGCGCAACAGCGCCTTATTACAAACCGGATTTTTTGGGGCTTTTAGACGTTCAGAGTTATCTGCTATGCAATGGGAACATATCAATTTTGTGCCGGAAGGAATGGAAATTCTTATCCCGAGATCTAAAGGCGATCAAGCTGGCGAAGGACAAATTTGTGCTATTCCTTACGGTGATGATACTTTATGTGCAGTGACCGCGTTAAAAATATGGCATGATTACTCACATCAGACTGGATTTGTTTTTTGCGGCATCAACAAACATGATCAACTCAACTCTCTAAAACTTGCTGCTGATGGTATTGGATTTATTATTAAAAACACGGCAATACAATGTGGATTACCGCAGGCTGATAAAATGAGCGCTCATAGTTTACGCAGAGGTTTTGCAACAGAAACCAGTAAAAAAGGTGCATCATTTGTGTCTATTATGCGCCATGGCCGTTGGAAAAATGAAAAAACCGTTTTAGGTTATATTGAAGAAGGCCAGCGGTTTGTAGAAAATGCGGCAAGCCAGCTTTTTAAAAAATAGATATTTGAATTTTCATATGTTAACGTAACCATGTATGACTACATGGAGTATAGTTACATGAGGAAAATTCTTGTATTATTTTTTTCATTTTTATTTTGTTCATCCATCATGGCTAGTCCAATAAAAGAAATCATTTTTTTTGGCGATAGTTTAAGTGATGATGGTAATCTATTTCAAAAATTAAAAATTATTCCTAAATCCCCTCCTTATTACAAAGGTCGTTTCTCTAATGGTATAACATGGGCTGAACATGTAGGCAATTATTTATATGATAAATCTTTTATTAAATACTCAAATTACTGCTATGGTGGTGCGACTGCTATATTACATAAGTTGCAGGATGATAAATTTATAGCACCCATGCTTTTGGAAGAAGAGCTAGATTTGTATTTTCTACAAACACCTTTTAAGGATAGAAGTCAATCGGCTTATGCGTTATGGATAGGCGCTAATGATTATCTTTATGATACAACTCCCGATATTAATGCTTTAACAAATCATGTAGTTAATAAAATTATCAACTCTGCAGAAAGACTTTTAAATACAGGTGGTCGTGGTATTTTAATGATAAATTTACCTGACTTATCTTTAACACCTTATGCACGAAATCATAAAATAGTAGCCAGGCTGCATGAGATATCTTATATACATAAGGTAAAACTTGATGCGGCAGTTAAAAGCTTAAGTGCTAAATATCCTAATAAAGTTATGTATGTTGATATTTATACCTTATTCAATGATATTTTAAGTGATCCTGAAAAATATAATCAAAAATACAACACGCATATTACAGAGACTACACAATCGTGTTGGTTGGGTACTGTTTTCGGCGTAAATAACTCTGTAAACAGAAAAGCGCTTGAAGACGCGTTAAAAGCCGCCAACGTTGATCAACAGAACAGCAAGACTATTCTGTTATCACCTGCATTGCGTGAAGCCTATGCATTAGGTCAAAATTATGATAATGGCAAACAACCATGTAATCATGCCGATCAATATTTATTTTGGGATGATTTGCATCCGACGGCAATTATACACAAAGTACTTGGAAGAATTATTATTGATGAACTAGAAAATACTTTTCTGATCTAACGCAGAAAAAATTTTTTCTGTGACATCGCTCATAGCTCCAGTGCCGTCAATTTCTATATAATGAGGCATATGAGCTTGGTCAGACTGTTCTTTGTAATAATTGACTAAAGGTTCTGTTTGTTTATGATAAATGGCAAGACGGTTTTTAATGGTATCTTCGCTATCATCAATGCGTTGTATTAAAGGTTCGCCAGTGATGTCATCTTTACCATCGATTTTAGGAGGATTGAATAATACATGATATACCCTTCCTGATGCCGGATGGGTGCGACGACCACTGAGTCTTTTGATGAGTTCTTCATCCGGTACTTTAATCTGAATGACGTAATCTAAGTCTATATGATTGTCAATTAAACTATTCGCCTGCGGTAAAGTGCGAGGATATCCATCAAGTAAAAAACCGTTTTGACAATCAGGTTGTTGTAAGCGATCTTTAACAAGTTGAATCATAATATCGTCTGAAACTAGCCTGCCCTCATCCATGGTTTTTTTAACTTGTAATCCCAGGGGTGTGCCTGCATTAACAGCGGCCCGCAAGGTATCGCCTGTTGAGATTTGAGGTATCTTATATTTTTCGGTGATGAATTTTGCCTGAGTACCTTTACCAGCACCAGGACAACCAAGTAACACTAAGCGCATTTATTATGATGCTCCTTCTAATATAGGACACCATTTTAGTAAACTATTGGGGCCTAAGGCTAGGGAATAATATTATTTTTGGAATATTATTTTTGGCTTTTATTCAAAAATAAAGGCAAAGCTTCTGTATATTGCTTAAGTATTTTTAAGCTCCTTTGACTGCCCGTATCATTCCATAATTCATAAGCTTCCAAAGGAAGTAAATCGGGATATTTATTTGAATATTGACGTAATGCTTGTAGAACATCCATAAGCGAGACAAATTGTTTAGCTAATCCTCCATAAAGATCATTATGTGTTTTAGAAATATTGGCATAAGATGATTGGCCAAGTTTAACGAAATAGCTCAATTGAACAAGTCGTTTTTCAGCAATTTTTGGGAATAATCCTGTATAAATCAGGCACTTATCTCCCACTGCTTGTAGTAATTGATGACGTTCCGTAAATTTTAAGCCTATGCCAGTTAAAAATTCGGTAGCTACTATCTGATTGATTATATGAGGTTTTGTGGTATATCTGATCATTAAAAAAACTAAATAAGACTCTAAATCTTCTTTTAAATGAATATCACATTGGTCCTCTGCTTCATGTATAATATCGTGCCATAAAGCCGTAGTGGTTGAATTATGAAGTATTTGCATGGTATAAAACCTCCCATACTTAAAACTCATATTTCATTATAGAACATAATCTTGCGAAAAGCTGCACAACATTACTTTAGGTCTGTATAAACTATGAACATTCTTGTTATTTCCGATTTACATTTAGATGATACACGTTCAAATATAACAGACTTATTTTTAAGATTTCTCAAAGATAAAGCACAACATGCTAAAGCACTTTATATCTTAGGTGATTTTTTTGAAGCCTGGGTAGGTGATGATAATCTTACGGATTTTAATTTAAAAATTATGCATGCATTGCGTGAATCTACACAGAATGGTCTGCCGATTTTTTTCATGCCTGGGAATAGAGATTTTTTGATTGGAAAAAAATTTATCAAAGCAACAGCCTGTCAATTATTACCGGACGAATATGTAGTTGATTTATTCGGTGTCCCTACCCTGATGATGCACGGCGACACATTATGTACACTCGACAAAAAGTATATAAAGTTTCGTAAAAAATCCCGTAACTGGTTTATGCAAAAATTATTTCTTATGCGATCGTTAAAAACAAGACGTGCTTTAGTCAAACAATATCGCGAAGCAAGTCGCATACATATCAGCACCCTCCCCGATCATATTATGGATGTCACACAGACTGAAGTAGAGCGTGTGATGTTAAAGCATGGCGTACAACACTTGATTCATGGTCATACTCATAGAGAAGCTATACATACATTTGATTTAGCTGGTAAATCAGCTACACGCACTGTATTAGGCGCGTGGCATGATGATGGTAATGTGCTTGTGTGCGAACCAGGCGGGAAAAATAGTTTAGAGCATTTTTAACTCGACAGGGTCACTGTAATAATACGCTGATGACCTTTAATCCTATGCTCCCAAAGAAAAACGCCTTGCCAAGTTCCCAAGGCAAGTTTTTGATCCGTGATAGGGATGGTAATAGAAGATTGCGTAAGTATGGTACGTATATGAGCCGGCATATCATCAGGGCCTTCAATGATATGAGTAAACAATTTATCACCATCTGGAACCAAGCGTTGCATAAATGCTTCTAAATCTCTCAACACAGCGGGATCATCGTTTTCGCAAATGGTCAGTGACGCGCTTGTATGATGAAGAAACACATTGCATAAACCCATGCTAATATTTGCTTTGGCTGCGACCTCAGAAATTAAAGGTGTAATATTCATTAAGCCGCGGCCAGGTGTTTTAATATTTAGGATTTTTTGTATCGCCATATTCGTAGTTATAAAGCTAATGGTTTATAGGGTAAAACTATGCTTTGTAAATTCATATCATGTTTAATTTTACGAGATATTTTTGTAGCGGACGCTTCTTTAAACTCCGGGCCAACATACACATGTGTTCTCAAGCCGCCTTTTGCAGATTTAATTTCTTTAGTGAAAGCATTAAAACCTGCTGCACGTAATTTATCAGTGAGATTTCGTGCATTTGCTTTATTTTTAAAACTGCCCATTTGCACTATCCATGCGGGTTGATTGAGTTTAGCGACCTCATGCAATATCGGTTTAATAGGAGTCTTTGTTTTGTTTTTGGATGACTTGATAGTTGGCTTGTTTACAACGGGTTTGGGCTTAGGTTGATCTGTATTTTCTTCTTCAGGAGGCAACATCGCTGGTTCAGTACTCGCTTGCGTTTCATGTTTTATCTGCTCATCCATAGTATTAGTATCTTGCGCATTACTTACAGGAGGTTCGGTATTTGAAGCTACAGGTGCAACATCCGTGCCAATGGGAGATGGAAGAGTTTCTAATTTCGCGGAAGCGTTGTCATCATTATTTGATTGAGCTGGAATAGTTTCAAGGGGTGCTGTATTCACTGTGTTATCTTGATTGTCTGCTGTTGTCATCGTTGCGGCGGGATTTTGTTTATCTGGAAATGCCGGAGCAGTGACACTTGTCGTTTGCACGGCCACTTCATTTTTATTAAAAAGTAACGGAAATAATATGATAATCAATGCAATGATGACAAGAATACCAAGTATCCGTTGTGTTTTTCTTTTATCCATGGTTCACCTCAATGTGTTTGTTGTGTTTAATCCTAAGTTAATTTATGTGTTAAATGACGCAATATTCTTGCAAGAGTGACTCGCAAATCTTTACGTGAAACTATCATATCAATAGCGCCGTGTTCCAGCAAAAATTCACTACGCTGAAATCCTTCAGGCAGTGTTTCTCTCACCGTTTGTTCTATCACTCTAGGGCCTGCAAATCCAATAAGTGCTTTCGGTTCTGCAATAATGATATCGCCTAGCGTCGCAAGACTTGCAGATACACCACCCATGGTTGGATCAGTTAATACAGAAATATAAGGAAGGCCTTGTTCGGATAAACGCGCTAGTGCCGCGCTGACTTTTGCCATTTGCATGAGCGAAACCAACGCTTCTTGCATTCTTGCGCCGCCACTTGCAGAAAAACAAACGAATGGAATTTTATATTCTATAGCGGTGTTAATCCCTTTAACAAATTTCTCACCCACCACAGCACCCATGGATCCGCCAATAAAACCGTATTCAAATACTGCAGCAATGAGAGGTAAATTTTCTATTTGGCCTTTTATGACGATTAAGGCTTCTTTTTCACCCGTTTCTTTTTGGGCTGTTGAAATACGATCTTTGTATTTTTTTAAATCTTTGAATTTGAGGAAATCAATGGGTGATATATCAGCCCCTATTTCCGTTTGCATAGCATCATCCAGGAAATACTGTAAGCGTTTTCTCGCAGAAATACGCATGTGATGATCGCATTTTGGACATACTTCTAAATTGCGCTCCAGCTCAGTTCTGTATAAAACAGCAGCACATTTATCGCATTTAGACCAAAGACCTTCGGGAACACCTTTTTTAGTAACTGCATCTGTTCGAATTCTTGAAGGTAGTAGTTTTTTAAACCAACTCATAGTACATACTCTGTTTTGTGTAATGCTTGTTAGGGGCTAATTATAAGAGCAATTCACTTATTTGAACAGCAGCAAATTATATTAATATTAATTGATTGTTTTTACATGGTATTTTATATATATCTGGATAAGTTACTTTAACTAAATATAACCCATAAGGCGGTGCTGTTTCTACTGCCTGGCGTCTATCTCTAGCCAGCAAGACTTTCCGCATCCATTCTGGCTCTTCAAAACCTGCGCCTATATGCATAAGCGCACCCACTATATTTCTCACCATATGATGCAGAAAGGCATTGGCTTGAATATCTATCACAATATAATCATCTATTCTATTTATGTTGATATGAGTGACATTGCGCATAGGCGTTGGTGATTCGCATTCGGATGAACGAAATGAGCTAAAGTCTAATTCACCGATAAGATACTGACTCGCTGCTTGCATGGTTGCGAGATTAAGTACATCATAATTCCAGGTTATACGAGAGGTTAATAGCGCTGGTCTTGAAGTGTGATTATAAATAATATAACGATAGGCGCGTGATAAAGCCTTATAGCGGGCATGAAAATCATCATCAACGACACTGGCCCAGCGCACTGCGATAGTCGGTGGTAAGTGTGTATTGGTACCGAGTACCCATGCACGCATATTGCGCTTGGCTTTCGTTTCAAAATGAATGACTTGTCCCGTTGCATGAACGCCAGCATCGGTTCGCCCTGCGCAAAAGGTAATAATACGCTCATCCGCAATGTTAGATAATGCTTCTTCTAAACAACTCTGGATAGTCGGAAGATTTTGCTGGGTTTGCCAACCATGGAAACCATGGCCATTGTATTCAATGCCTAATGCAATTTTCATAAAGTTAACAAAAGTTCTTCCGCAGCTTGTTGTTGATCGGGATCACCTTGGTGAATAACATTTTCAAGAATTTGTTTTGCTAACATGATCTTTCCTAGCTCAATATAAGCACGAGCTAAATCAAGTTGCGTCACATAAACATCATCGCCAGCAATAGCACGAACATCCATATTTTCAGTGGCAGGAGTTACTTTTTTTGGATTTAATAAAAGTATAATCAATATAAATATAGCTAAAAAACTTATGATGACGATTGAAACAAACATAATACTATGTTGTTGTGCGAATTGAATGAGTTGTTGAAAATAATACATCATGATTTTTCCTTGCGCTTTTGCGCGTTCTTTTTAAATAATCGTTCCGCTATATGAATAGCGTTTAATGCAGCCCCAATACGAATATTATCTGCAACAACCCATAAATTTAAACCTTTTTCGGTTGAGATATCTTCTCGCAATCGACCCACAAAAACAGGATCTTGGCCTGCAGCATCATGTGCCGGTGTGGGATATGCGTTTTTGCCTTTCATTAATTTTATTCCTGGTGCTTTTGATAATAATGCAGCGGCTTGATCAACCGTAATTTTTGATTTTGTTTCAATATGTAATGCTGCAGAATGACCAAATAATACAGGAACTCTTACAGCAGTAGGATTGATCGCGATAGTTTGGTCTTCAAAAATTTTGTGGGTTTCCCAAACGATTTTCATTTCTTCTTTCGTATAACCATTTTCTTGAAAATCATCAATGTGAGGTAAAATATTAAACGCAATTTGTTGAGGGTAAACTTTTGGTTTAATAGTTTTTCCATTAAGTAATGCGGCTGTTTGTTCCACTAATTCACTCACAGCATCTTTTCCAGTTCCTGAAACAGATTGGTAGGTTGCAACATTAATGCGTGAAATACCGACGGCATCGTAAATAGGTTTTAGCGCTATCACAATGGGAATAGTGTTACAATTTGGGCTTGATATAATGCTGTTTTTTTTCACCTTGGCAAGCATATGTCCATTAACCTCAGGTACAATTAATGGCACATCAGAGTGATAGCGAAAAAATGAACTTTTATCAATAACTATATTTCCCATATTAGCGGCTTTCGGTGCAAACTCAGCGGCAATCTCATTGCTAGCACAGAAAAAACTAAGATTTGTCTGGCTAAAATCAAACGTTTCCAGGTCCATGACTGTTAGCATTTTTCCATTAAATTCACGTGATTCACCTGCAGAACGCTTGCTTGCAAGTAAATAAAGCTTATTCATTGGAAATTTTCTTTCTTCTAAAATAGATAAGACAGCAGACCCAACCATGCCGGTTGCGCCTACAATTGCTACGTTAATTTTTTTAGGCATTTATGCATTCCTCGTTGTACATGCTTGTTCGATAGCTTGCAACCAGATACTAATGGATTCACCCATCATAACAGGATCATTTTCTCCAATTTCAATGCTTTCTAGATTAGATAGATGTTCTTTAGCCCACATGACAGTGGCAATGGAGGTAATCAATCCAGGGACTGAATAGATCATTAATTTAGGAAGTTGAGATTTTTGAAGTAAGTTTGAGTATGCATCAATAAGCTTATTCGTAATGTTATTATCTAATGGAAGTTCTTGCAGATATGTTTGTAAAGGTTTGTCTGAGCTGCTACCTAAAAGTCCATGCATAGGTAATAAAAAATCTTCTTGTGTCACCGGACGTATGTAGGATTCATAAAATACCAATCCTTTACAATGACTTTGATTATGCATCGCGTAATTAAAACCCATAATAGAACCCCAACCATACATGACTAAGGTGATACGTTCGAGATGAAGTGCCTGAATAAAAGCTTCAATATATCGAATATGATCAGTGATGGAATACTCTATATCAGGTTTTCCTGACTTACCAAAACCTATTAAATCAACGGCAATACAACGACCCAAAGTTGATAAATGCGGAATAACATTTGGCCATACATGGGAAGATATCGGGATTCCATGTAGAAAAAGAATAGGATCTCCACTGCCCTCCTCTATGTAATGCATTTGTGACTCTAATACATCAACAACTTTATTTTCCATGTTCGTATCCTTTTTATTGTACTATTTAGCCTGCAGATGCAAAATCAAACAATTCACGTAACACTACAGAATAAGTTACAAATTGTACATTAGTGCTCGACTTGACATCGCCAAGCATATTTTGCCAACGATTTATGAGGTCTTTATTTCGATTCATCCAAGCTTCGATGCGTTGTTCTATTGTTCTATCGGCTGCTCTTTTAGATTTTGACTTCAATACGCTAATAGATAATTTTCTTTGTGCGCGATCAAGGTCATCTCTAAAGCCTGAACGAGCAAGTTCATCCCATTGGTTTTCAATAACATAAGCATTCATTTGTGCGCGTAACCAGTTTAATTCAAGACAGGAATCAAGCGCATAATATGTTTTAGCAACATCTTCAATACTGGAATTATTTTGCATTGCCGCTTCAACAATATCGAGTGAAGTAAATAAAATTTCACAGTTGCAGGTACTTCTTGCCAAATCTTCCGGAACTCCTTCATTAACTAAATTAGTGATCTCTTCTTGTAACGCATTATGCTCCACTTCTGTTATTAAAGATGGAAGTTGTAAAATAAGTTCCTGAATAGGTTTTTTAAAGCTGGCAACCGTTTCTTCTATGTTGATATCAGATTTTCGATTTCGTAGAAACCAACGCGTAGCTCTTCTGATTAATAAGTAAATTTGTAACATCATTTTTTGTTGAATCACCGTAGATACTTTTGTATCTAACGCTTCGATTTTATGCCACATGGATGTCATATCAAATAAATCTTCAACAACCGCATAAGCTCTAATGATAAACTCGATGGTTGTACCCGTTTCTTTTTGGAGACGTTCTACAAAATTAACGCCCATATGGTCCGTGATATTTTTTGCTAATTGAGTAGAAATAATTTCTCTACGTAAACTATGTTGTTTCATAGGTTCTAAAAAATCAGTATAAAGACGTTCTGGAAATGCTAGCGCTAAATATTTAATAAAATAATCGTCTTCAGGTAGGTTTGTTTGCATGATAGCTTGTTTTAAATACATTTTACAATAGGCAATCATGACTGCAATTTCAGGCCTTGTTAATCCCAAACCATGGGTCTTACGTTCAAGCAGCGTTTTGTCATCAGGTAAAAATTCTAATTGTCGATTGAGATGACCCGATTTTTCCATATCGTCCATATAACGTCTAAACAGATCATTCGTTTTTGCTGCAACAGAAGCTTCAAGACTTAACATTTGCGTTTGTTCATAGTTATCACGCAACACGAGTTCTGAAACTTCATCTGTCATTTTTTCTAGTAATGTATTGCGTTGTTCTAACGATAATCCACCATCTTTTACGATATTATTTAATAAAATTTTTATATTAACTTCGTGGTCAGAACAATCTACCCCCGCAGAATTGTCGATGAAGTCAGTATACATGATTCCGCCATTAAGTGAGTATTCAATGCGGGCAGATTGCGTGAAACCTAAATTACCACCTTCGCCAACGACACGTGTTCTGAGTTCGTTGCCATTTATGCGTATACCGTCGCTTGCTCGATCACCTACATCGGTATGAGATTCAAAACTGGCTTTAACAAAAGTTCCAATACCGCCATTAAATATTAAATCGACCGGTGCTTTTAATAGAGCTTTAATTAAATCATTAGGCACCATATAATCCACAGAAGTATCTAACACTTTTTTTAGCTCTGGAGAAATTTTAATGGATTTTGCTGATCTATTGAATACACCGCCGCCAGCTGAAATCAAGGCTGGATCGTAATCTTGCCAGGAGGATCTTGGTAGAGCGAATAATCTTTTGCGCTCCTGAAAACTTTTTGCAGCATCAGGATTTGGATCAAGAAAAATATTTCTGTGATCAAAAGCACCTATTAATTTAATATGTTCAGACATGAGCATGCCATTTCCAAAAACATCACCGCTCATATCTCCAATACCTATGACAGTGAAATCAGTGGTTTGAACATTAATACCTAATTCACAGAAGTGCCGTTTAACAGATTCCCAAGCACCTTTTGCTGTAATACCCATTTTTTTATGGTCATAACCTACAGAGCCGCCGGATGCAAATGCATCATCCAGCCAAAAGTTATATTCTTTTGCTATGCCATTGGCTAAATCAGAAAATGTTGCTGTGCCTTTATCAGCTGCAACCACGAGATAAGTATCATCATCATCGTATCGTACCACGTCTTCGGGCGGAATAATTTTTTGATCGACTATATTATCGGTAATATCAAGTAATCCCCGTATGAAAGTAGAATAGGAGGCGATAACTTCTTTCATAATAGCATCTCTATCACCCTGTGTTGGCAATTGTTTCGGAAAAAACCCTCCTTTTGCTCCAACAGGAACGATCACAGAGTTTTTAACATTTTGAGCTTTCATTAAACCTAGCACTTCAGTACGGAAATCTTCCCTGCGATCTGACCATCGTAAACCACCGCGTGCCACTTTTCCGCCGCGTAAGTGTACGCCTTCCACACGTGGTGAATATACAAAAATTTCATACATAGGCTTGGGTAAGGGTAAATCTGATATAAGAGACGGATCGAACTTGAATGAAAAATAATCTTTAAATGTATTCTTCGTTTTTTGAAAATAGTTCGTACGTATAGTCGCTTGAATAACCTCAAGGCATTTTCGTAAAATTCTATCTTCGTCCAGGCTTGTGACTCCATCGAGTGATTCTTCAATTTGTACAATAAGTTCAGATGTGTCGCCTCTATATTCGGGCGAAAAACGTAAAAAGAAAACTGAAACGAGATTTTTTGCAATAATAGGATTATTTACTAAGGCTTGTTCAACATAGCTTTGGCTGAAAGTAAATCCTATTTGACGTAGATATCTTGTATATGCTCGCAGAATGGCTATTTCGCGCCACGTTAATTCAGCTTCTAAAACAAGTTGATTGAAACCATCATCTTCTGCTTTGCCTAACCATATATTTTCAAAGGCATCCAGGAATTTCGTAGTCACTTGATCAAGATCGATTTCTTTTTTCCTGCAATGGACCATATCAAAATCACTAATCCACACAGGATGATTGCCTTTAACAATCACTTCATGAGGTTGTTCGCCCAGGATGCGTAAGCCCATGTTTTCCAGTGTGGGTAGAACATCAGATAATGCTATGTTTTGCTCTGAATGGAAAAGCTTCAAACGTAAGGCGGATTTTGTTGTTTTATAAAATATCATACCAAGCGGTTTTTCTGCTGAAAGCTCTTCAATTTTTTGAATATCAGGAACAGCAACGGCGGGTAAATAAGATTCTGCATAACTTGCCGAGAATGCCTTGCGATACTTTAAGTAATACGAGAGTCCCTTCGCTTCACCAAAAGCATGAATTAACTCAGTTTTAAGTTCATCTGTCCAGGAACGAGATGTCGCTATAAGCTTTTGTTCAATCTTGGCGATATCATATTCTTTAGAGTTTTTAGGATTGGTTCTTATGATAAAGTGTATTCTTGCAAGTATCGATTCTGAGAAATAACTTGTGAATGAGGATTCTATACCATTTAATGAGCTCATTAAAACATCTTGCATCGCAATACATAGATCAGTTGTAAAAATTTCTCGAGGAACATAAACCAGGCATGAATAATAACGGCCGAATGAATCCTTACGAATAAATAAACGTATACGTTTGCGCTCTTGTAATTGTAAAATACCTAAAGTCAGTTCAAGCAGTTCTTCATGCGTTGCCTGGAATAAATCATCTCTAGGTAAGGTTTCTAAAATATGCACGACTTCTTTTCCATTATGACTATCGGGTGGAAAATGTAGTTCTTGCATAACTTTTTCAACTTTATGACGTAAAAACGGAATATACGCTGGCCTGGAATGATAAGCTGTTGACGTATAAAGACCGATAAAACGTCTTTCTCCTACGAGTTCACCCTTATCATTAAAAAGTTTAACACCAATATAATCGGTATAAGCGTCACGATGTACGGTTGCTTTGGTATTCGTTTTTGCAATAATGAGAATATTTTTTGATAAAGCAAGTTTACGTGCCTGCGGTGGTAAATCCGCATAATTTTTTGAACGAGGTGTAGAGCTATCTTCTCTTAATACGCCTAAACCTGATCCTGAAATAATTTGTAATGCACGATTATTTTCATTTCCTATTAACTTATAATCACGCGCACCTAGAAATGTGAAATGGTTATCAATAAGCCATCGTAAAAAATCTTTTGATTCGGATATTTCCGCAGGATCTAATGGCGGTGGATTATTTTCAAGTTCGTGTAACGCTTCTTTTGCCCGTTCCAACATTTGACGCCAATCAGCTACAGAAACCCGCACATCCGCAAGAACATGCTCAATATTGGAGCATAGTTCAGCCATGATGACCGCGTCACTTTGTCTGTCAATTTCAAAATAGATAGGGGCTTCGCTACTTGCCTTGGGATCAGTTGTTCCTATAGGTAATATTTTAATGATGTGATTTTCTGCATCTCGGACAACTTTTAAGCCGCCGCAGTGAATCGCTAAATGGATGAGAATATCACTTCGATTAAGGACCATACGAATCGAATCAACCAGGAAAGGGATATCGTCGTGAGATACTTCAATAATCGTATGCTTAGACTGCCAGCCATTTTCTTCAAGGGTTGGATTAAAAACTTTGACTTTGGACTCACCAGGTTTTCGTTGATAAATAAAGTTCCAGTGCGACATGAGCGCACCAAATAAATCTTCTATGCTGCGAGCATACAGATCCTCTAGCGGCGCGGATGCATAATAACGTTGGGCAAATGCCTCTAGTAACTCAGCTTTGGCTGTAGGGACTTTGTCTACTAAATAAGCGCGAAGTTTGTTGATTATATTTTGTCTACCATTACCATTTTGTACAGCCATAAACTAACGAACCTCCGAAGAGTGTAGTGGATCTAATGTGTTGAATTTTAGCGCTGTTAGGGGTGAGATTACAATTATTTACTGATTTATGTTTAATGTACCACATGTAATAGCATGAGCTGCGTATAATATGATCATATTTAATGCGATAAATGATCAACGACCTCTAGACGGCCTTGTATGATGTTTCTTATCATGTACAGGGTTCATTTGAATGATTGTTTCTCCTGCACGATTTTTTTCAGCAGATCTTTGGGAGGTAACTTTTTTTTCCTCTACATCAGAATCTGTGATAGTCAGATCTCCAAATATTTTATTAGTTGAAGGTTGGGGAGATTGTTTCTTTTTTTCTTTTTGTTTATTTTTATAATCCTCGACTGATGTTTTTAAATGTTTGGCAATATTATCTGACTCTGGCTCTAACTTTGATCTACCAACTGATGCAACACCAAAGATGAAACCCATTGCAGCAATGATACCCCCGCTAACAAGCATCACAGTTGTCATCGCAGCTGGTAATATACCACCTGTTAAAATACTTGCTGCAATTAAACCACTACCCAATAATAATATGCCCGCAATAAGCATAATATCTTCTTTATCTAGCGCAAAAAATTTATGTTTGTGTTTGTTCTTCCACTCCTTAGAGTTATGTAATAGAGTAATGATATTCTTCCGCGTGTTCTCTGCATTAGCAGCTGTTGACAATATGTTTACTGTCAAATTAAGATCTTTTGCATTAAAGCTTGTTTGTAATTGTTTTTGTACGTTCTGCGCTACCCTATCCGTTGTATTTGTATCTTTCATCTTACCTGGACAATTAGCATCAATATTTCTCCAGGTTTGTTTTACTGGATCATAGCCAATGGTAATAGCATGCTCATTTGCACTGAGAACTAACACAATAGGTGACTTATGCTGCTTTTTTTTTGCGATTTCTTCTATTCTAAAAAATAACGCTTTCAAATCTTCCAATTTGTCATAGTTACCGGAAAAGCGATCAACTATGACCGCACCGCCTTTTTCTTCCAGTGCAAGATTAGGCACCAGCTTCATTGCTGAAAACCAATCCCTTTTCTCCAGCATCATATCCTCATGTTGAAATAGTTGTTGATATACTTCTACACCATCAAAAAAAGGTTCCATTTCTAAATTTTTTTTATCCATGTCATTAAGATATTTATCACATATTTTTTCAATCTCAATTTGTTCATCTTTTTTAGCAAGATTTATTAACAATATTCGCTTGTGTTTTGATTGTTCTATTTCATCAAATATATTTCTAGATTCATATAAACGGTTTACACGATTTGCAAAATTATTCAAATGAACTAAGTTGCCCTGCTCATCTCTTTCTTCCAAAAGAAAAGCCTGAGCTCCCATATTCGCCACCCCAAAACAAAACCCTTCAGATTTTTGGTAGCCTTTTTGTTGTAGCGGATTTATGAGCCAACTTTGTGCGTTATGTTTTAAATCTTTAAATTTTTTTAATGACTCAGGATCATAACCAATACCCTTCTCAAATAGGTAAGCAAGGATGTCATGATATGGGTCATTACCTACATTTTTTGTTATTTTTCGTAGCATGATATCACGAAGTGTTAGATCATTGTCGTACCGCGTAGTTAAGTCAGCGCCATTATCGACCAACTCATGAAAAATATCAGCATTACCCATTGTTACAGCATAATAAATAGCTGAATATCCAGCGTTGGTTTTAAGATTAATAAGCTTTTTTGCATCATCCACTGAGAGTGTTTGCAGTCTTTGAGATAACAGATCCATCCAGGCTCCGATTAGTTCTGGCTCTTGACTTACCAAAGCTAAACAGAGATTTAAAATCAGTTCTTCATCAGTTATTGTAATATTTGCTATTTGAGAACGAGAACCGCCCATAAGAACCACCTCTTATTCTCTATTACTTTTAGTATAGTCGATAAATGGTTTCTACGGGTTCTCACTATGTATTTGATTGTACTAACTATAGATGGAAGCAGAAGGCTTAGCTTTGTGACTTTTTTGCTACAGAATCACGCAAATAAGTAGGGGAAATATCGGCTGCGCTCAGCCAAGCTTGTTGATTGTATTTTTCTTTTGCTAATCGTGCCACTCCGGTTGCTGTTGGAAAACAACTTGAATAAAGCTCTATAGGTTTATGAATAATATGATCTTTGTATACATCCCAGGCATTCCCTACCCCATTCCAGCTATCATCAGGAGCTTTGATATCTTCAGGACGACTGACATGTTCATTTTCACATAAAACTACTAATCCCTTATCATTTACTTCATAAGCTGCCCAATAGACCTCTTGGATACGAGCATCCACGGCAACCAATAGTTTTGTATAGCCTTTTTCTTGATAAGCGGTTTGAGCTAAAGCAGCTAATGAAGAGATAGGAATCACAGGAAGATTTAAAGCATAAGCTAAGCCTTGCGTTACACTTGTTGCAATTCTAACCCCCGTGAAACTTCCAGGACCACATCCAAAAGCCAGTGCATCTAATTGATTTAAAGCCATATTTTTAGATTTTAATAGTTCATCTATCATGGGCAGTATCATTTGAGATTGCTGCATAGGTGCAATCTTATGGAATGCAAAAATTTCATCGTCTATAGCTAAGGCTACAGAACAGGCAGCAGATGAGGTTTCAATGGCTAGGAGTTTCATGTTTTAAAAAATTAGTCATGATGTGAGGAGCGCATATTAGCAGAAGTCATGATCTTACGCATTAATAACCGAGCCGCGACCGTCAGGGAGTGATCACGGCTCTTAGAGAAT
Organism: Gammaproteobacteria bacterium; assembly: GCA_013288655.1. Lineage (GTDB taxonomy): Bacteria > Pseudomonadota > Gammaproteobacteria > DSM-16500 > DSM-16500 > JABDBK01. Next base: position 27,281 of record JABDBK010000006.1, read on the forward strand.
GCGATTCACCTAGAACCGTGATCACTCCCTGACGGTCGCGGCTCGATGTTGCTATAGCCCAAGCTTAACCAGGCTTTGTTGAAATCCTTCAGCTTCTCTCGGAGAAGAAAATAGAGAACCATATGTGGCATTATCTACATTTTCAGCATACGTTATAGGCTTTGATTCGCTATGAGATACCATGAACCGATTTAATCCAGTTGTTTTTGAGCATTTTTTTGTGTTTTCCAAGTTTTCGTCTGTAACTATAGTTGGCTTAGGATGCTTTTTTCTATACTGTAATTGAATATCTTTAAGAGTAGGAAATACGGAATATTTTTTTTCTAATTCCTTCCATGGATTAGCAAAATTAATATGAGAATTTGATGCGCCCTTACAACACCATTCCAATGATGTGTCGAGAGAAGTAAGCAAGGAATTTTCTAAAATGGTTGTTATCTTTAATGGCTTACCAGAATGATAATGAATATAAGCACTCTGAAAGGTAGAATAAATAATAGCCAAGGGCGAAGTTAGCCATCCAAGACCCCATAAACGAGGATAACTGTTATGGTCGTTATTAGACCAGGCTGTGCAGAAGAAGCTAGGTAGCACAAGAAACATTGTAACAGCCATAAGAATAGATACAATGAAAGTTGCGATACCTCCTAACACGCTCTGGAAAATTCTTCTTGCTTTGCTTGGATAGGCTCTTAGTTCAGATTCCTCTGGATAAGAATCTTTAATAAACTCAGACAATCCTGGATCTTCCATTATCTTACAAATAAAAGGTTCATTGGCTTTGCCATCTATGAAATGGTGCATTAGTGATTTAAAAGTATCAGAATCATCTCTCTTCACAGATGGTATAGTCATGTAAGGAAGACCTAAGCGGGGATAAAGATATCTCTTTTTTAAAAATAATTCTTGATAGAGCGCCTGATTACATTGAACGTTCCTACCATCCTTTAATATCAGATTAATAAGCGGCAGGTTTGATATTACTTCGTAGAATTTTTTAGAAATTGATATTAAGTTAAACCACACTCCATAGGAGAGAATAACATGTAATATATCATCGGGAGGCTCTTCCCACTTTGATGGGTGACTGATTTGCAGATCACTTTTAACCTCATCAGAAAGGTCGCTCGGTCGATCGCTTGGCATAATTACTGCACCAAAAGAAAAATAATGTACATTATATTGTCTTTTCTCAATAAAATCAAATCAATTTTTAAACAATAAGCTGACGGGCGATTTTATTTGAAAAAGTCTTGTACTTTATGAATATCACGGGTTCGAGGCATATCAGGCAGGCTGCGTATAAACGTTTCCCCATAGCGCATGCCCACTATACGAGGGTCGCATATGACCAGAAGACCCCTATCCTTCACATCACGGATTAAACGCCCTGCCCCTTGTTTTAAGGTTAAAACCGCATTGGGTAATTGATAAGTGAGAAATGGATCGACGCCTTGTTTTTTTAACATCTGGATTTTGGCTTGTAAAATAGGATCATCGGGTGCTGCAAAAGGTAATTTATCAATAATCACACAAGACAACGCATCGCCGCGCACATCTACGCCCTGCCAAAAACTGCTTGTTCCTAGTAAAACAGCATTACCTAACTGTTTAAATTGATCGATTAATTCACGTTTAGGCATGCTGCCCTGTAATAATAGTGGAAAATTGAGACGTGACTCTAATGCTTTTGCAGCATACTCGAGGGCTTTGTAACTGGTAAATAATATAAAAGTCTTACCCTGGGTAATTTCTAATATTGGAACGATAGCGTTAATTAAAGCCTCATGGTAGTTTTTATCATGCGGATCAGGGATAGAACGAGGGGCATATAATAGAGCTTGTTCTTGATAGTTAAACGGGCTTTTTAATTGCAGTTGCAATGCTGACTCCAAACCCATGGCTTCAATAAATAATTGAAAACTATTTTTAACTGTTAACGTGGCAGAAGTATAAATCCATGTGCGCTTATGTTCTTTGATATGTTGTTTAAAATTTTCAGCGACAATCATGGGCGTTTGTTGAATAGTAAAACTTTGTAAATAGGTCTCATACCAATGCACAGTATTTTCTGGGGATTTGCCAGTGAGAAGATTGAAACGTTCAATAAGCTCGCCTGAGCGACGCCAACAGTTTTCTAAACCTTTACTGCGTACTGATGCTTCTTTTAATAAAGTTTCTAATGCTTGTAATTTTATATTGACCCACTCAAGATTATTCTGGAGTTTTTCATTAGGCTTATCTGGCCAGGGCGAACGTTTTAATTCTGCTCCGAACGCGCCACGCAAATCATGCACTGCTGTTTGTAAATGATCAGCAGCTTCGTTAATGGCATTCATATCTTTTGCATCTTTTGATGCTTCGGATTGACTGTCACGAGCCAGCTCAATGAGTTGTCTCCCACTTAAACTTGTGCTAAAAAATTGTGACGCAATATCAGGTAAATGATGGGCCTCATCAAATACAACGATTTCGGCTCCTGGTAACAATTCTCCAAAACCGCCTTCTTGCAGCGCTATATCTGCAAAATATAAATAATGGTTCACAACGATAATGTCGGCTGCCATGGCTTGCTGTCTGGCTTTTACTACAAAACAATCTTTGTAAAATTCACAATCTTGGTTGAGACAATTATCTGCTGTGCTTGTGACTTGCGGCCAAATACTCGAATCTTCGGGAATGGCATTTAACTCAGAGGTGTCGCCTGTTTTCGTGCTTGTGATCCATTCATTGATGATATGCAGTTGTGTGACTAATTGTCGGGAAGTAAAACGTCCATCTTCAATATTATTTTTTAAACGTAAATGACAAACGTAATTCGCTCGGCCTTTAAGTAATACAACTTTTCGCGGGAATGGAAAAAGTTTTTTTATAATAGGTATATCTTTAAAGAATAATTGATCTTGAAGATTTTTCGTGCCTGTTGAAATAATAGCTTTTTTTTGTGAAATAAATAAGGGCACAAGATAAGCAAATGTTTTGCCGGTACCGGTTCCTGCTTCAATGATTAATTGTGCGTTGACTGTTAATGCTTTCTCTATCGTTGCGGCCATATGAAGTTGCGCATCTCTAGAGTTAAAGCCTTGTATAGCTTGGCTAAGTAATCCATCAGGTCCCAATATATCTTGGGATGTCAGGATGGCTTCTTTTGAGAGTTTTCTCATTACTTTTCTAGATATTTCAACTTATCATCGACATTGGCCCACTGGTCAGCATCAGCAGGGGGATCTTTACGTCTATTGATCACTTGCCATTTTTCAGCAAGCTCTTTATTGAGTTGTAAATATTCTTGATATTTTTCAGGAAGATCATCTTCTGAATAAATAGCGTTGACTGGGCATTCAGGTTCACATAAAGCGCAGTCTATGCATTCATCAGGGTTAATAGCTAGGAAATTAGGCCCTTCATAGAAACAATCGACAGGACAGACTTCGACACAATCCGTATATTTACAGCGTATGCACTGTTCTGTTACGACGAAGGTCATATTCCTGCTCTCTCATTAGACTTCTTTCCAAACCGTTGTCTTTTGCTATTAGACTTCGTTGCAACTGCGTTCCGCTACTCACATACTCACAACGTATGCTGCGTTGCGTTACTCGTTGCGCCTCGCCTAATAACAAAATACTAGGTTTGGAAAGAAGTCTATGGTGCCCGAGGCCGGAATCGAACCGGCACGGGAGTTACCCCCCGAGGGATTTTAAGTCCCTTGCGTCTACCTGTTCCGCCACCCGGGCAAACCTTTAAGGCTAGGGTCGGAATCGAACCGGCGTCCACGGCTTTGCAGGCCGCTGCATAACCACTCTGCCACCCAGCCAAATCTATATTCACACATATGGAGCGGGAAACGAGACTCGAACTCGCGACCCCAACCTTGGCAAGGTTGTGCTCTACCAACTGAGCTATTCCCGCATCATGACAAATTTGAAGTCGTCATTCTATCTTAGGACTTGAAAGTGTCAAGAGAATAAATGAAATATATTTTATTGTTCTTTAAGCTCAGGCCACGCTGCTTTAATATAAATAACCATAGACCAGATTGTTAATACAGCTGCTATATACAGTAAAATATAGCCCAAAATAGCAAGATAGGGGGTAGTTCTAGGATTACAAAACAACAAAATAATCACGCTGATCATTTGTACCGTTGTTTTAATTTTTCCTAGGTGAGAAACCGCAATACTTGTTCGTTTACCAAGTTCTGCCATCCATTCACGCAAGGCAGAAACAATAATCTCTCGACTAACGATAATAGCGGCAGGTATGGTTATCATGGCAATGGGTACAGAATAATCACCTGAGTTTAAACTAAAGTATTGAAATTGGGGTTCACCTACAATTAATACTAAGGCGATCGAAACCATAAGCTTATCCGCAACAGGATCCAGGAAAGCTCCTAATTTAGTGGATTGTTTTAAGCTTCGTGCCAAATATCCATCCAACCAGTCCGTCACTGATGCGCAGGCAAAAATAATCGCTGCAGCAGCATGTCCCCAGCTTACTGGCAAATAAAATACAAGCACCAAAAATGGAATGACTGCAATACGAAGAACTGTAAGAATATTGGGCAGATTATTCATAACTCAAAATACTCTACTTAGTGTTATGCAATGCTGCAAAAATCCGTTTTGCCAATGACTGACTAATACCATGAACTTTTGCTAATTCATCAAGACTAGCACGATTTACGGATTGAATGCCACCAAAGTATTGCAATAATTCACGTCTGCGCTTGACGCCAACGCCAGGAATCGATTCTAAAATGGATTTGTTTCGACTTCTATCACGTTGATTTCTGTGGCCCGTAATGGCAAAACGATGCGCTTCGTCACGAATTTGTTGAATAAGATGCAATGCCAATGAATCGGATGCCAAGTGAACGGGTTTTTTATTTTCAAAATGCAATGTTTCAAGACCTGGCTTACGAGTTTTACCTTTTGCAACTCCTACTAACATCACATCAGAAATGTTTAATTCATGCAATGTTTTGGCCGCAGCCGATAGTTGCGTAGGTCCGCCGTCAATTAAAATAAGATCGGGTAATTTTGCTTGTTCTGTTTGTAAACGTTGATAACGACGAGAAAGGACCTGATGCATCGCAGCCACATCATCGCCAGGTGTGATACCTTTGATATTAAACCGACGATAATCCGATTTTAAAGGGCCATCTTTATTGAAAACCACGCATGATGCAACTGTTGCTTCACCCATGGTATGACTGATATCAAAACATTCAATTCGATTCAGTTTTTTTTCATCAGACAGAAAAGTTTCTAAAGCAAGAAATTTTTCATGCATCTGTGTTTTGTCAAGCAAAAATCGTGAAATAGATTCTTTTGCGCTAGCATTTGCAATTTCCAACCATTTTTTTCTATCGGATCGAACATGGTGATGTATCGTTGTTTTACGCCCCGCCAAGAGTGATAATGCATTGGAAATAAGTATTCTATCTCTTAACGCAACATCCACAATAATTTCTCTTGGTAAGCTATTGTTATCCACATGACTTGATTGATAATGTTGGGTAATAAAAGATGCAACCACCTCTTCGGTGGTGGAATGTGCTGGTAAATTTGTAAAATAAGCTCGACTTCCCAAGATCCTTCCACCTCTAATCATAAGAAGCTGAATACATGCCGTATCCCCCGATGCAACACCTATAACATCAACATCGCCTTGACCTTGATCGGAGCTTATATATTGCTTTGCTTGTATTTCACGCAACAAAGCTATTTGATTGCGAATATTGGCTGCTTCTTCATAACGTTGTTCCTTGGAGAAGCGTTCCATTGTTAAACTTAATTCATTGAGTATTTGTTGATTTTTACCTTGCAAAAATAAAATAGCATGCTGAACATCATGGCGGTAATCTTCTTCAGAGATAAGACCCGCGCATGCGCCTGAACATAAATTAATTTGATATGGTAAACAGGGTCTCGTGCGTGCGGGATAATATCTGTCACTGGATAAGCGTAAGCCAAATATTTTTTGAATAAGATGTATCGTTTCGCGTACTGCGGTGGTATGAGGATAAGGACCAAAATACATACCGTCAGATTGTTTATGACCTCTATACATTTCAATAGAAGGATAAGGAGTATTTGTTTTAATTAAAATATAAGGATATGATTTATCATCACGAAATAAAATATTATAATGCGGTTTATATTTTTTAATTAAATTATATTCTAATAATAAAGCATCATTTTCGCTATGCGTCACTGTAACGTTAATATCGACAACATGTTTTAATAAAGCTAATGTTTTAGTATCTTTTTGTTTAGATGAAAAGTAGCTCGCCAGTCTTTTTTTTAAGTTACGCGCTTTTCCAATATACAAAACCTCACCCTGTTTATCCAACATTTGATAAACACCTGGATAATGCGTTAAGTTTTCAAGAAAAGCTTTAATGTTTATCATAAAAATTATATTTTAGCTTCATCCCCTGTTGTTTTATGATTTTCAACAAGACCTAAGCGTATCGATAATAAGGTGAGTTCAACATCACTATGGATACCCAATTTTTCAAAAATACGATAACGATAGCTGTTAACTGTTTTGGGGCTTAAACATAATTTATTAGAGATGTCTTGAACTTTTTGACCACTGGTAATCATAAGCATGATTTGTAATTCACGTTCAGAAAGCATATCGAGCGGTGAATCTTCTGCTTTTGTAAAACGTTTAAGTGCGAGCTGTTGTGCAATATCACTGCTTATATAACGTTGGCCTGAATGAATGGTTCTGATGGCGCGTATCATTTCTTCTGCAGCGCAGCCTTTTGTAATATATCCAACGGCGCCCGCTTGCAATAGTCTGGAAGGGTATGGTTCATCACCATAAATGGTTAATGCTAAAACTTTAATATCCGGGTTATGGCGTACCATCTTACGAGTGGCTTCTAAACCACCTATGCCTGGCATTTGCACATCCATTAATACAACATCAGGTATCGTTTCTTTTGCTAGACGTATGGCTTCTTCTCCCGTACTTGCTTCACCCACCACTTTAAGCCCGTGAACATCCTGTAATAAACGCTTGATACCAAGACGCACAAGCTCATGGTCATCAACTAACAAAATTTTAATCAACTGTTATCCCCCATAAGGTTGCATGACTTAATGGCGGAGAGAGAGGGATTCGAACCCCCGGAGCCCGTAAGGACTCAACGGTTTTCAAGACCGCCGCTTTCAACCACTCAGCCATCTCTCCAAAATGCGATCAAGCATGCTGCCATCGCTTTGGACTTGAGGTTATTTAACCGCGTTCATATTAATGCGTGCAATGAATATATTCAACTTCTAAATACGCAAGTTTTGAATATATTATGGTCAATATCTAAACAATCAAAAAAACTATGCCTCATTTCATCTATTTCGGATATAATGAAGCCCTCAGTTCGGAGGATATTTTTATGCCATTAAATGAAAGAACACTCACTAATTATCGTGATACTACGCTCTCTACCAATGCTGTATTAAGAAATACTTACATGTTATTAAGTTTAACATTATTATTTAGTGCAGGAGCCGCAAGCTTTGCTGTAGCCACTAATGCAGGTTTTGGTTCTTCTATAGTAGCTTTTATTTTATCATTTGTACTTTTATTTGTGACAAGTGCTTTTCGTAATAGCGGCTGGGGAATTATTTCTGTTTTTGCTTTTACAGGCTGCATGGGCTATGCATTAGGTCCTATGTTAAATCAATTTATTCATGGGTATAGCAATGGCGGTCAACTCATTGCTACAGCACTTGCTGGAACGGGTCTTACCTTTTTTCTTACTTCAGCCTATATCATTACAACAAAAAGAGATATGAGCGGTGTCGGTAAATTTTTAATGATAGGTTTGGTGGTTTGCATTGTAGCGTCACTTGCAAATATTTTCTTAAAAATGCCAGCCATGCAATTAGCCATATCATCAGCACTGACTTTTATATCGGTGATGTTGATGATGTATGATACAAGTCGAATAGTAAATAACGGCGAACAGAATTACATCATGGCAACCATAAGCCTTTATTTAGATATTCAAATGTTATTTCAAAATCTATTGATGTTGTTGGGTGTTTTTGGTGGTAATAGAGATTAATTTTGCTTATAAAATAGCACAGTTATTAACACACGAAGCTTGCCTATAATCATATATTGACTCATCACATGCATGAATTTGACGATTGAATTCTTCCATCGCATCTTTATTCTTATGATGATGAGTCTGAATATAATCTATTGCACGAGTATACATTGTTTTTTTAAGTTCATAGAGTGGAATAATAAACGCTTCTATAACTTTTTCTTTTTCTGCCGGTGACAATCGATTTCTAAAGCGTCGTTCGAATATTATTTCATTAATAAATTGGTCTATATTTTCTAATGTTTCTGTATAGATTGGATGGAATGGACTTATTCCTTCTAAAGATATTGCAGCGAAGTTTTTAAATTTCTTATTCAATTCATCATATTTATTTGGAAAAAACATTAATTATCCTTTATAGGAAGCGATGTCAACCATAAACATTTTTTCTTTTCATACATTTGAGTCAATTGATGATGATGCAAACTGAGCTCATGATCATCGGCTTTAATAATACGTAATTTTCGCTTTTGTCCGGTGAATATGATGGTGTTATCCGTGGATTTATCTGTGACAGTTTCTGTCGTCTCTAAAGTATCAAAAAGACAGCTCTGACCGCCCGTCATCACCAGATAAACTTGTGCTAAAAGACTAGCGTCTAATAATGCACCGTGTAATTCTCGATTAGTATTATCTATTCCATATCGTTTACATAAGGCATCCAAACTATTGCGTTGACCTATATGCAACTGTCTTGCTAAGACTAAAGTATCGATAATTTTACATTTTTCTTCGATAGGTTTGGAATTTTTACGTAACAAACGCAATTCATAATTTATAAAACCCATATCGAAAGGTGCGTTATGAATAATAAGTTCAGCATCACTGATGAATGCTAAAAATTCACTCGCAATGTCAGCAAATAAAGGTTTTGTTTCTAAAAACTGATTGCTAATGCCATGCACTGCCAAAGCTTCGGCATCTATAGTGCGTTGTGGATTGATATATTGATGATAACGCTTTCCGGTAAATTTACGATTGATTAATTCGATACAACCTATTTCAATAATTCTATCGCCATCTTCAGTGCGTAATCCGGTGGTTTCTGTATCTAAAATAACTTGTCTCATATTATTTCTCTAATAATTTATCAATAGCTTTATTGGCTAGTTCATCTACTAAATCATTTTCTTTATGGCCGCTATGGCCCTTGACCCAATGCCATTTTACAATATGTCTATGTGTTTGAAGATCTAATTCAGCCCATAGATCAGCATTTTTTACGGGTTTATTATCAGCTTTTTTCCAATGACGTTTTTTCCAGGCATGCAGCCAGGTTGTAATGCCTTTTTGTACATATTGAGAATCGGTATGTATATCTATCATACATGGTTCATGTAGGCTGGTTAATGATTTTATAGCTGCTAATAATTCCATGCGATTATTGGTAGTGTGGTCCTCAGCACCTGAGATTTTTTTTTCATGATCCCCATAACGCAGCAAAGCAGCCCATCCTCCAGGTCCTGGATTACCACGACAGGCTCCATCTGTATAAATAACAACTTTTTTCATGATATATCTCGCATAGTGGGGCCTGGCATGGTAACACGTAATGCACTTAATTGTTGCTTCCAATGTAATCTAATAGGAGTTAAAGGAATAATTTTTGCTTTAGCCGTTATCGCATAAACACCACCAAAAAAAGCATTACTTTTGACTCCTATCCATTCAAAAAAGGCTAATTTCTGCATCAAAGAAGGTCGTTGCAATGGAGGTCTAAACATTAGCATATCTTGCCTAACAAGCTCAAAATCGGCCAGCGTTAGCCAATTTTTAACCTTAGTTGCCGGAATAAAATTTCCAGACCAGGGGATTGTTTTGTGACCTAACCACCATTTTGTTAAACCCCATAAACTATAGGGATTAAAACCAAAAATAACAATATCTCCTTCTGGCTTTACCACACGACATGCTTCATTTAACAGTTGTATGGGATTATCAACAAATTCTAAAGTATGAGGTATGATGACAAAATCCACGCTGCCAGAGGCAATAGCCAGCTCTTTATAACTGCCTTCGATATAAGTTATTTTTGTATTTTTATTAATTAAAGGGCTTAATACGACATGTTTAGTCATCGCTAATGAGTCCAACATACTGTGTTGACGCGGCACACCTAAAAGCAATGTATATTTCCCATTTCGTTCAGCGAATCGAGTAGCTAAAAAATTTTTTTCAGTTTTCATCAATGCTTCACCTAAACACTGATCGAGCCAATGATCCCATTGTTGTACAACACGATACGTTTTGATCAAAATATATCTTCCTTACAAATATTTTTCCATGAGAATAGTTATATGATAGACTTTGAATGTCATCCAGAAAAGTCTTTGACAACTAATTTCAAGTTCATATTAGTGATAATGCGAATGATACTATCGTTTTCTAAAATGTTAGCTTTAATGATAAGCATTTGTTTTGCTTTTCTACCCATCGCATCTATTGCAATACCTAATGTTGAAGGTATTCAAGTATTTCATAAAAATTTTCATTTAGATGAAGAACGCACGCAAAGTCTTTCTGATGATATTGATCGTTATGATAATGCAGACAATATGTGGGAAGTATTACGTTCAGAATTTACGCTTCCTCATTACGAAGAAAATGTGCAAGTACAAGAACAAATAAGATGGTTTTTAAATAACCGCGATTTTTTGCAGCGTTCAGCTGCTCGCGCAGCACCTTATCTCTACTATATTTCGCAACAAGTAAGAAAACGTCACCTGCCTGCTGAAGTTGTCTTATTACCTATGATAGAAAGTGCTTATAACCCATTTGTATATTCTTCAGTAGGTGCTGGCGGCATCTGGCAAATGATGCCTGACACTGCAACTGGATATGGAGTTAAACAAAATTGGTGGTATGACGGAAGACGAGACGTGATCGCATCGACGAAAGCTGCTTTAGATTATTTAGTATATCTTGGCGGTTTTTTTGATGGAAACTGGTTATTAGCTATTGCAGCTTACAATACAGGCGAAGGCAATGTGTTAGCTGCAATACGCAAAAATGTCCGTGATGGCAGAAATACGGATTTTTGGTCACTTCCTGTGGCTCAACAAACTAAAGATTATGTGCCTCGCTTGCTTGCGCTTGCTTGTATTATTGCAAATGCTGAAAAATATAATATAGATTTCCCTTCTGTGGGCAATGCACCCTATCTTGCACAAGTCGACATAGGCGGGCAAATCGATTTAAAACATGCGGCTTATCTTGCAGGACTTTCTTTAAAAGAATTAAAACAACTTAATCCGGGTTATAATCATACCACGACAGATCCAGGCGGACCCTTTAAACTCGTATTACCTATTCAAAATATCAAGCAATTTACAGAAAATTTGATGTGGTCATCACCCACTAACGAAAGAGTACGCTGGAACCAATATAAAGTGAAATCAGGAGATACTTTAGCAGCCATCGCGAAAAAATTTAAAACCACTCCTAGTATTGTTCAACGCATGAACTCACTCAGTAGCAATACAGTAAAACCAGGTGCTACTATTATTGTTCCAGAAAGAAAGACAGAAATATCCCGAGATATTGTTGCATCAGAAAAGATTTATGCCCGTTTTTCTCCGAAACGTAAAAAACGTCCAGCGACTACTGAATTAGTCACCAACCACGGTAAGTATGAAATAAAACCTGGTGATACACTCTATATGGTACGTAGAGGTGATAATCTTGAGAAAATTGCAAATAAGTTTCATATTTCCACAAAAACACTCATGACAGCTAACAATATAAAATCACAACGTAATCTTGCTGTAGGCGCACAATTGATTATTCCAACCCACCACAATAAAAAAGAAGAATATCAATTAGCACCAGGAGATACTATATATATGGTAAGAAACGGCGATTCTGTGGATGCCATTGCCGATAAATTTAATACCACATCACCCGCGATTCGTTTAGCTAATCTTATGCCGAATAATGATATTCGAGCGGGTGATAGGTTGGTTATACCGACGCATGCTTATACTTAGAGCCTATGATATGGTTTTTTTTCGGTTTTAAAAGAATACTTATCCCAAATATTTTTTCATTCTGAAACCATCTCAGCAATTTTGTTTAATTTACTCAGCTTAAGCCATGTTTCTACAATAGAATCCGGATTCAATGATATAGCTTGTATTCCCTCTTCCATAAGCCAAGCGGCAAAATCTGGATGATCGGAGGGCCCTTGACCACAAATACCAATATATTTATTTTGTCTTTTACACTCAGCAATAGCTAAATGAAGCATAGCTTTCACTGCAGGATTGCGCTCATCAAACAACGATGAGACAGCGCTAGAATCACGATCCAAGCCTAGAGTTAATTGCGTCAAGTCATTTGAACCTATGGAAAATCCATCAACATAAGGTAAGAACTCTGAAGCTAATAATACATTAGATGGAATTTCACACATCATATAAAGAAGCAAACCATTGATACCGCGTGTTAAACCAAATTTTTCCATAAGCTTAGTGACACTTTGAATTTCATCAACAGTTCTTACAAAGGGAACCATAAGATGAGCGTTAGTCAAACCCATTGTTTCTCTCACGCGTTTAAAAGCTTTGCATTCTAATTCAAAACAAGCACGGAATTTTGCATCATAATAACGTGATGCACCACGAAACCCTATCATGGGATTTTCTTCGCAAGGTTCGAAATGTGAGCCGCCTAATAAATTCGCATATTCATTTGATTTAAAATCGGAAAAACGAAAAATAACAGGCTTTGGATAAAATGCTGCGGCTATCATCGATATACCTTCACGCAGCTTTTCAATATAATATTCGACAGGATTTTTATAAGCATTCGTTTTTAATAAAATTTCTTGCTGCAATTTTTTTGGCAAAGTAGATAAGCTAAGTACAGCATTAGGATGAATACCAATTAAATTACTAATAATAAATTCTATACGTGCTAATCCCACGCCACTATTAGGTAAAAATTGCGATTGAAATGCAATATCGGGGTTACCTACATTCAAACATAGTTTAACGGGAATAGGTGGTAAATCATTAATCGATGTTTTGTCAACTTTATAAGGTAAGGCACCTGCATACACATAGCCTTGCCTGCCCTCCGCGCATGAGACAGTCACTTTTATGTTGGATGCGATAGTTTTTGTAGCATCACCGCAACCCACGATAGCAGGAATACCTAGCTCACGTGCAATAATGGCTGCATGACACGTGCGTCCTCCTTTATTAGTTATAATACCACCCGCGCGTTTCATAATAGGTTCCCAATCAGGATCCGTCATATCTGTCACTAAAATTTCGCCGGGTTGTAAACTATTCATTTGAGAAGGACTCGCAATAACTCTAGTCACGCCACTCACTATACGTTGTCCTATACTTTCACCTTTTGCTAACACTTTGCCTTTCTTTTCTATGGAATATCGTTCTAACACTTGTCCATTCGACTTAGGTTGGTGTTTTACTGTTTCTGGTCTTGCTTGTAATATATATAACTCACCGGTGATGCCATCTTTTGCCCATTCGATATCCATGGGTTTGCCATAATGTTTTTCAATAAGTACGGCGTGTTTCGCTAATTTTATGATGTCATTATCATTAATACAGTATTTCAATCTATCAGCTTGTTTAACGGGAGCCGTTTTAATATATCCATGGGGATCTTTCGCATTAGCATAAATCATTTTAACCGCTTTGCTTCCCAGTTTTCGTTGTAAAATGGCTGATTTATTTTCGAGTAAAGCAGGCTTATAAACGAAAAATTCATCTGGGTTTACTTTACCTTGTACTATCGCCTCTCCTAAACCATAGGACGCTGTGACCAATACTACTTTATCAAAGCCTGATTCCGTATCTAAGGTAAAAATAACACCGCTCGCACCTTTATCACTGCGAATCATAGGTTGAATACCAGCTGATAAAGCAAACGCCGCATCCTCAAAAGATTGATCATGACGATATGCAATAGCGCGACTTGTAAAATAGGAAGAAAAAACTAATTTAATTGCTTTCAGAAGATTTTTTAATCCTTTAACATTTAAATATGTCTCATGTGCGCCAGCAAACGAAGCATTAGCTAAGTCTTCTGCAATAGCTGATGATCTTACTGCAACTGTAGGACTACCAAGCTCGGTGTAAGCTTTTGAAATAGCTTTTTCAAATTCAGGGGAAAATTTTTCTTTTAAAATCCAATTTCTAATTTGTGCGCTGGCTTTATTTAATTTGGAGAGATTACTGGTATTTAAAGAAGATATAAGATGTTGAATTTTTTTATCTAAATTATTTTGAGACAAAAAACTTTTGTATGCCGAAATAGTCGTCGCAAATCCCCCAGGAACTTGAATGCCTTTTGCCGAAAGATTTTGAATCATTTCACCTATCGATGCATTTTTTCCGCCCACAAGTTCAACGTTGTTCGAGTTCACATCTTTTAAATTTACGATATAATTCATTTCTATTTCCTTGATAAATGACATATTTCACGTAAATGAGCGACTACACAATCGCCCAAACCACCTAAGGCATAACCACCTTCTAATAAAGAAACGATACGATGTTGCGTACTTTCCTGCGTTAGCTGAATAATTTCACGTGTCATCCATGCATAATCTTCCACTTGAAACATTAAATCTGACATGACATCCTGATAAAAAGCATCAAATCCTGCTGCAAAAAACAACATTTCTGGCTTAAATTCTAATAATCGTTGATACCAATGTTCTTGCATTTTAGGGCGAACATCTTTTCCATCAGTACCCGCAACAAGTGGTATATTAAGAATATGATCACTTATGGTATCAGCCCCGCTAAAAGGATAAAAGGGATGTTCAAATGAAGAACAATAAAGTACTTTTTCATTGTTTAAAAAAATATTTTCTATACCATTTCCATGGTGTGCATCAAAATCAATAATCGCAATACGTTGAATACCATAATGTTCAAGTGCATGCGCAACTCCAACGGCAACATTATTAAAGATACAAAACCCCATAGCTGTTGATCTTTCAGCATGATGACCGGGCGGGCGTATATTGCAAAAAGCAGCTTTGGATTTACCTGTCATCACTAAATCCACGCCTAACACAGCAGCCCCTGCAGCATGTAAAGCCGCATTCAGCGTATAGGGATTCATCCAGGTATCTGGGTCTAGGGGAATCGTGCCTGTTTTTGGTGACGACATGAAAATATAATCAATATACTCGGGATCATGCACTCTTAATAATTGATCTTTTGTCGCAAAAGGTGCTACATATTGCTGCAACTGGCTCATTAGATCAGACGATGAAATAGCTTGATCTATAACAGTTAAGCGTTCAGGTATTTCGGGTATGGCATGCCCCATGTCATGCAATAGACAATCTGGATGAGAGATGAGAGCAGTTTTCATAGTCATGAGTTCCATAATAACATGATTTTATAAATTTTTTACAATAATAGTAATAGTAGGATCTTCACTACTAACTATTTCAAAACCCAAATGATGTGTCATTTCTATCATAGCTGTATTGGTCGCAAGTACAACGCCTTTAATAGTATATAAACCCTGCACTTTTGCCTCAGAACATAGCGATTTCATCAATCTTGATCCCACGCCTTTGTTCTGCCAATCATCTGCAACAGCGATGGCAAATTCACAGCTTTCTCGATCTGGATTAGTAATATAATGCGCAACACCTATGCATTTTTCAACGTCATTCTCAATGTAAGTAGCTACAAAAGTCATTTCTCTATCATAATCAATTTGTGTTAAACGAACTAAAGTTACTGGATTTAGTTCACGTATATGTTGCATAAATCGAAAATATTTTGATTGTGACGAAAGATTACGAACAAATGTTTGAGTCATAAGCGCATCTTCAGGACGTATAGGACGAATGGTGATGGTTGATCCATTTTCCAGATTATAAGAAGAAATTAAATGTTCAGGATAAGGATGTATAGCCATGTGTGCATAATGTTTTGTTGATCTTGCATAAGGCTGAATAACTATTCTTGCATCGACTACAGCGGCTTCCTGATCGTTAATAATTAAGGGATTAATATCCATTTCTTCTATCTCGGGAATTTCGCAAACCATTTCAGAGACACGCAATAATATTTTAACGATTAAATCTAAATTGACTGCTGGCATATTGCGAAATTTTCCTAATAATTTTGCAATACGTGTTTGCGCTATAAGTTGCTTAGCAATAAATGCATTCAACGGCGGTAATGCGAGCGTTCTATCTTTCATAATTTCAACCAGCGTGCCGCCCGCACCAAAACTAATAACCGGTCCAAATACGATATCGCGTAATACTCCAATAAGTAATTCTCTATTATTAGGGTTTTTAAACATAGGCTCAACAGTGACGCCTAAAATAGTCGCATCAGGCATAGCTTGTTTAACATTAGAAATAAGCTTATCAAAAGCATCTGATACCGCATCCGCATTAGTTAAATTTAACATAACGCCACCTATATCTTGTTTATGACTGATATGAGGTGAGTGAATTTTCATTACCACAGGATAACCCAATGATTGTGATGCAATAAGCGCTTCTTCTTTGTTTGCAGCAACCATGGTTTGCATCGTTGGAATACAAAAGGCATTAAGAATCGCTTTTGATTCTATGCCTGTTAAAATACTGCGTTTTTCTGTGAGTGCTTTATCAATAATATAACGAGCAAAAGCAATATCTGGTTTGGCTTGTGGTGATAAAGGTTCTGGAACTTGCAACAATAATTGTTGATTCAGGTGATAATCTGCCAGATAGGAAAATGCCTGAATGGCTTTTTCTGGCGTATCAAAATAGGGAATGTGGTGATTCGCAAATAGTTGCCATGATGATTTAACATGTTTTTCACCCATCCAACAAGCCAACATGGTTTTTTTTGTTTTACTGACATTGTCTACCAATGTTTCTGCGACTTTTAAAGGAGATGACATGGCGACCGGAACTAACATGGTGAGGATGCCATCTACATTTTCATCTTTAGCACAAACTTCTAATACACGCTGATATCGTTCGGGTGTTGCATCTCCAATAATATCAATAGGATTTTGATGCGACCACTGCTTAGGCAAGACTTTATCCAGCTCGCTTATCGTTGCTTCTGTTAAAATGGGTAATTGAATATTTAGATCAGCAGCTCGATCTGCAGCCATCACACCAGCGCCGCCGCCATTCGTGATCACTAAGAGCTTATTTCCATTCACTCTGTAATGACTACTTAACATTTCTGCAGCCAGGAACAGTTCTTCTATCGTCATAACTCTAACTGCACCTGCACGCCTTAAAGCAACATCAAATACATCATCATCGCCGATTAATGCACCTGTATGTGACATAGCTGCGCGAGTACCTAGAGGATGCCTGCCTGCTTTAATAGCTATAACAGGTTTCATGCGCGCGGTAGCACGTAATGCACTCATAAATTTACGCGAATCATGAATACCTTCAATATACATGAGAATACTTTCTGTTCTTGGATCGACGGCTAAATAATCCAGAGCATCAGCAAAATCAACATCTATGCTATTACCTAACGAAATCACTGTTGAAAAACCTAGATTTTTATTAAAGGCCCAATCAAGTATACCCGCCGTTAATGCTCCTGATTGTGAAATAAATGCAAGATGTCCTTGTTTCGCAAAACTATTATCAAAAGTTGCATTCACTTGAATACTGGGACGCATCATGCCTAGACAATTTGGCCCGACTATATGCATGTGATAACCTTTGGCAATATTCAATATATGATGTTCCAAGACTTTACCTGCAACACCGGTTTCACTGAATCCTGAAGATAAAATAATGACGTGATGAACGCCCTTATTTCCGCATTCAGATATTATTTTAGGAATGATATTGGCAGGAGTAGCAATGATGGCAAGATCAATATTATCATCAATATCACCTATTGACGAAAAACATGGTTTATTTTGCACGTTTTTATGCTTAGGATTCACAGCATAAAGCGCTCCCTTGAATCCGCTTTCTAACATGTTTTTAAATACTTTCATACCCACTGAATGACTGCGATTGCTTGCACCAATCACAGCAATGGAATGGGGTTCGAATAATTTGGAAAGAAAATGTGCCGACATGAACTTCCTTATGCGCTTTTCAAAAAAGCAATTTCTTCAGATGTAGATTCTCTTCCTAAGATAACATTACGCTGCGGAAAACGTCCGAACTCTTTGACGACTCTAAAATGCGCATAGGCATAAGCAAGAAATAACTGATAAACTTGCGTCGTTTCTGTCATCGACAAAGAAACTAGATTTTGAAACAATTGTATAGACTTATCTTGTATTTCTGTATCCTCAGCATGCACCATGGGCATGTAAAAAAATACACGTTCTATTAATGTTAACGATTGATCCATGTGAGCTTGCAGTCCTTCAATACATAATTGTTGCGCTGTTTTATCGAAATTAAAAGCACTTGGTGAGTTGCGGTGGGTCCATCTGGTAAATTGATCAAGAAGAATAATGAGTGCTAACCGGCCGCGCGGCGTGCTCGCCCACTCTATAAGCTGACCTGAGGTTGCTGCCTGATATTCGCTGTTAAAGTGTTTCACCATATCATTTTTTAATTTTTCATTGTCTCCGAACCAAAGGTTAGTACGATCACTCGAAGGGAGATCTGCTCGACCTAAATCGCCAAACCAGGCATTGAGTATCTCATGTATTTTATCGGACATAAGCCAGGTCCTCACTCTTTCTTTTAGAATAGCACAAAAAAACCCATCTTGCGGAACAATTTTAATCTATAACATATTGATTATTCATTATTTTTTATTCTTCAATATGCACTATGGTATAGCAAGCAATCATATCAAATAATTCAATAAGATCTTTATTTCGCATGCGTATACATCCTCTTGAGCCTGGGATACCCATATCAACCTCTTCAGGTACTCCATGTATATAAATATAACGCCGCATGGTGTCTTGGTTACCTAAACGATTTTTTCCTACCTCTAATCCGCTTAACCATAGAATACGTGTTAAAATCCAATCACGATCAGGATGATTATTTTTTAATTCGGGTGTATATATTTCACCAGTTGGCCGGCGGCCTACAAACACCGTATTAATAGGACAATCTTTACCAATTTTAGCGCGTATCTTATGCATTCCGCGAGGCGTTTTTTCGCTGTTCGCCCATTCACCTGCGCCATTTTTTGCAGTGGATATACGATAACTTTTGATGAGTTGATTATTCTCTATCACTTTCAACTCTTGGCTTGTCATGGAAACATGTAAGCTAATCATACGTTTTACCTAAAGTCATCGATGTGATCAAATTTGATATGAACATTTCAGTCATGTGATTTTTATCCTTATGAGGATCAAATTCAGCAATTTCAAAACCAATCAAACGCTTTTCATTTGCTAACATTTGTACGGCACGATAAATATCTTTGGCACGTATGCCATCTGATTCTACCACACCTGTGCCTGGCGCATCAGCTGGGTCAATCGCATCGATATCAAGTGTTACACCGAAATAGGAAGTATGCTTTTTTACGATAGAAAGTGCTTCTTTCATCACTGCTTCCATACCACGTTCTTTCACTTCATCCATAAAGAAAATACGTACATTTAATTTTTTTAATAGTTCAGCTTCACCTTCTTCATAACTTCGTATCCCTATTAAACAAATATTTTGAGGCTTTAATTTAGGTTGTGCTTTTAAGATATTAATTAATTTGGCATTACCATATCCCAATAAACTTGCGAGGGGCATTCCGTGTATATTTCCTGTGGGAGTCGTTTCTGGAGTATGGCTATCCATATGAGCATCTATCCAAATAAGACCGAGTTCATCTTGACTATCGAGAGCATCATACACACCACTCCAGGTACCTATAGCACAAGAATGATCACCGCCAAAAACGATAAAAAATTGACCTTCATTCACTGCATATTTAACCGCTCGAGCAAGCTCAGTACATTGCCCTGCCACTCTATCTAATATTGAAGCATCTTGCTTAGTTGATTTAATGAGCTCCCCCCAGTGATATCGCAAACCTTTTTGGGCAAGTTTTGTCATTATTGGAGAATTTTTTAACACCTCTGGACCATCACCGCTTCCCGAATCCGAACCTGCTATACCTGAAGCATAACCTACAAAATACACCTCTTTACGATCGAGCATAAAACCTCTATAAGACAACAAAGACACTTAAGCTTATCATACGTTATAATATTTCATAACTTTAAGGAATTTATTTATGCAAATACAACAATGCGAATCGTTTATATCTCATATGTGGGACCACTCTATTGTTCCTTGTTTAATGGACTACATTCGCATACCTAATAAATCACCTTTATTCGATCCAGAGTGGCAAGATCATGGCCATATGGATAAAGCAGTTAAACTTATCACTGAATGGTGCCGACAAAACGCCATTGAAAATATGACCATGGAAGTTATTCGACACGAAGGTCGTACTCCCGTCATATTCATAGAAGTTCCTGGGAATAGCAACGATACTATTTTGCTCTATGGACATCTTGATAAACAACCTGAAATGACAGGCTGGGATGCTGATTTAGGTCCTTGGAATCCTGTCATAAAAAATAATAAATTATATGGTAGAGGGGGAGCTGACGATGGTTATGCTGTTTTTGCTTCCTTGACAGCTATAAAATCTTTATATGACCAACAACTTCCTCATGCACGTTGTGTTATTTTAATTGAAGCATCTGAAGAAAGCGGCAGTCCTGATTTGCCCTATTATATGCAAACTTTAGAAAAACGTATTGGCTATCCTAATTTAATTATTTGCTTGGATTCTGGATGCGGTAACTACGATCAATTATGGATGACAACGTCATTACGCGGATTATGCAGCGGAATATTACATATCGATGTGTTAAAAGAAGGCGTTCATTCAGGATTGGCAAGTGGTATGGTACCTTCGTGTTCTCTCGTATTACGACAATTACTTGATCGTATAGAAGATGCAAATACGGGCAATATCCTATTATCTGATTTTCATGTTGATATTCCTGAAACACGCTTAAAACAATTTCATGAAGCAGCCAATGTACTTGGCGAACAATTGTTTTTAACTTTTCCGAGATATAAAAATATCAAAGCATTAGCCATGACACCTAAAGAACAACTTATGAATCGAACCTGGCAGCCAGCACTGTCCGTCATAGGTATGGATGGAGTACCTGCGACACAAGATGCAGGTAATGTGACATTGCCTCACATAAGCGTAAAACTTTCCATGCGATTGCCGCCGACTTTAGATGCTAATCATGCTGCATTGCAATTAAAAAAATGTTTAGAACAAAACCCTCCGTTTGATGCAAGTGTGCGATTTGATATCGCAGAAGCTGGCAGCGGTTGGAATGCTCCTATTGAAGAAGAATGGTTACATAAGGCAGCGCAACATGCATCTGAAAATTTTTTTGGTAAAAACGCGATGTATATGGGTGAAGGTTGTTCTATTCCTTTTATGGGCATGTTAGGCAAGAAATATCCTGACGCACAATTTATGATTACGGGATTATTAGGCCCGGAATCGAATGCGCATGGACCCAATGAATTTTTACATATACCTGCTGCAAAAAAGTTAACTTGTTGTGTCGCGCAGGTGATTGCGGAGCATTATAATAAAGCTTAATATTCCCCAGCAAAATATTCTTTAGATTGCATTTCTATTAATCGCGAATTTGTACGCGCATAGTCTAAAATCAAGTGCCCACGCGAATAAAGCTCGGGCACGGGTTCTGCCGCCGATATCACAAGTTTAATTTTTGCATCGTAAAGTACATCAATCAAGTTTACGAATAAACGAATCGTATCGCTTTCATTTTCCGATATAATAGGAATATCACTTATAAAAACTGTTTTATATACATTTGCAATTTCAAGATAATCATGCTGACTACGTGGAATAGTGCAAATATCATTAAAATCAAACCAAATGACATGATTGGCTTGTTTTTTTATTCGAATCAATCGTCCATTTATGTTGATGGGAGACGTTTCAATCTTATAACCTGACGTTGAGAGATCAAAAGCTTTTTGCATTTTTTCATCTGTTGGTGGACCTAAAGGTGTATAAAACACTCCCGCCTCTTTTAAATGGCGTAGTCTATAGTCCATCTTACTTGTGATATGAACAACATCCGTATTTGCTTTTATCAACGCAATCGCGGGTAAAAATTGTAATCGTTGTAATCCATTTTTATATAAATCATCAGGCTCTATGTTTGAGGTAGCAACCAAGCAAACACCCTTAGCGAATAAAGCCTTAAATAATCGACCCAACAACATGGCATCTGCAATGTCAGAGACATAAAATTCATCGAAACAAATGACTAGCGTCAGTGAAGCTATCTCAGATGCAATCGTTTGCAAAGGGTCCATTTCACCTTGATGTTTTCTGAGTTCATCATGAACGCGTTGCATAAACATATGAAAATGCATACGCATTTTCTGTTTAAAAGGTAAGGCATTGTAAAAACAATCCATCATAAAAGTCTTACCTATCCCTACCCCTCCCCATATATACAAACCTTTTATCACATTATTTTTATGTAAAAAGCTGCACCACCCAAAACGTTTTTTATGCTCTATGATTAACGCATCATAGACGTTTTGTAGGCGATTTAAGACTTTAATCTGCTCCGCATCGGATTGGATCAAGCCTTTTTTAAGGTAGCTATTGTAATAATCTATAGGTGTCATGTTAGATTAATCTTCCTCACCCATGGTTTCCCCATCTCTGCTAACACCGGCTGCTGACAGGCTATTGGTATTATTGTCCATTTGTGCATCCTGGCTCTCGGTTGCACCATAACCTTGTTCTAGGCCATTGCTATCGCCGTTATCAGGACTTGCTAATACATAAGATGATGCCAGTAAACCAAGCGCTGTTGCCACTGTAAATAGATAAGCTTTCATTATTTATTCCTCAACATAGTTAGAATTGTATTTTAATTAAGTACTCATCTTACGCATTATAAGCACTCACAGGAGACATGCCAGCCAAATTTCATACTATCCGATTAGTCAAGCAACCAGAAGGACCCACCCCAGATATTTCGGCGCATGGCTTTATTGTAAGACGACTTGCTATATGGTCGCTACTGGATTTTCTATCCGACAGATCAAGCATTACTTGAAAAGATGGGCTGTTTGGTGGGTCAAAACAGTGGAAACCTGGGATGTCGAAGCATTATTGTCCTGGTTTATTAACACATGTTGGCAGTTACCTTTAGCTGCAATTGCAGAAGGTCCCCGCCAACATAGCAGCATTACATCACCGAGCAAAACGTTGAGCGCTTCTAACGTTTTGGGACTGGTGGGGTACAAATGTCTGCATGCACACTGTTTTTGATTTACATAAGCTTCGAAAGTGACGCCGAAACGCCTGCCACGCGCGAGAGCGGCACGACGTGCCCGGCAGCCCGTCCCCATGCGTCACATCCGCGAAAATTGCATAATCAAAACCAAGACGAGACAACGAGAGAGGATAGAAATCCGTAGGTACCCACGACTGCTGCAGCATGTTACCTAATTCAATTTTAAGTGAACGCCCCTGAGGCTGATTGTTTCGTAATTTTTCTTTCGTTGTATAGAGTCCGTCACAAAAAGCTTGTACATAATTGACGGGGAGGCGGCGTTGAATCGTTCCGATGATTTGCTGCCAAAATAACATAGCGCGAGGATCTTTCCAGTCACCTCCAAAATAATCTCTAAAATGATCATGGTATATTTGAAATGCTTTCCAAAGCAGATTAGGATTAAAATGGCGTCCTGTGGTGACGACTTCATCCAGTAATGCATCCAATTGTGCTCTAAACTGAGCAAGGACAACTGCTACATCTGAACCTTCTCTCACTGTCAGTTTATACTCTGGATTACCAGACGATGAAATATCACCAGGTTTTGCATCTCTAATGACGGTAGTTAATGTATCTAACGTTGTGAATACGGGTGCCCATCTTTTCGCTTCATCGGCCGCCCATCCGTCAGGGAACTGCTCACGGTATTGCGCATTAGCTGCATCATTATTACCTGTCAACTCGAATAATTTATTTTTTATCATGGCAGCCATCTGAGAATCTTCCACGGCGAGGGCTGTTCGATAAGCTGCTGCATTATTAGATTTTTGGCCTGAGAGCGCTGTTACATAGTCATCTTCGTCTAATTTTTCTAACAATAATGAAGGGTCTCTTTCTAACATCGCTTCAACGATATCGGGTTCGCCATTCACAATAGCTGTTAACAGTTCCTTTAATCGTGCATCTTTTTGTGTTTTGATCGAGTTAAATAAGGTGGATACCAGCGGCACCGCCCCATGACCAATGACAGAATCAAAATCATCGTATTCTAACATGCTATTTATGAGATCAATGGGAGCTATAGGTTCTTCGGTCACCTTGGTATTATTTGATTCAATAATGCATTGCTTTCGTGAAAGACTTGGGTTTTTGTATTCTAATGTATGCGATTTTGTTTCTTCTTCGACAGGTGCAATAGGTTCGGGATCGTTAGCAATCAGATGAAAAATAGTTGCTTCATTGGCTGCATCATAAGGTAGTGATTTTTTCTCTTCTTCTGAAGCAAATGCTGGACTCCCAGCTTGTTCTTGCATTGCTAGCATTATCCCATCGTATTCTCTAGAGAAGAACATATCAAACCTCGTTTTTAATAACAGGTCATTATTTTCACATAATTAGCTTAAGGAAGGCTTAACTAGGACAAAATTAGGGCAAATTCCAAATGGCCTCGTTTGCGTTTAAGTATTAAATCATTTTTCAATCAAAACACGGCGATATACGGAGATACATTGATCCATCTATAAAAATCCTGTAAAATAACGTATGTCATCGTAAATTTTACAGGAAAAAAATGAATATATTTCGGCAATTAAATCAATATTTACCTGATTCTACTCAAAAAAATCTTATTTTAATCACGGGAGCGCGTCAAACAGGAAAAACCACCTTGGTGCAACAGAGATATCCTCACTTAACTTATTTCAATTTAGACGCACCTGAAAATCGAGAGTTTATTCAACAAGTATCTTCTTTTCATTGGGGGGAACTCATAGGAAACGCCATCATTGACGAAGCTCAAAAAGAACCTGTCGTTTTTGAAAAAGTAAAATTTGCATACGATGCTGGCAATATACAATTCAGCGCATTATTAGGATCGAGCCAAATTGTATTATTAAAAAAAATACGGGAATCGTTAGCTGGACGCATAGTACTTTTTGAGTTGTTTCCTTTAATGTTATCTGAAATTGCCAATCCTACTCAACTTCGAGTTCCACTACTGGATAATCTACTCACTCATAAAAATATAGATGAAGTATTACAACATCAAACTATGTTGCTTGCACCCGCATCAGCCGTCAAAATACGGCAAGTTTGTGATTATGTTTTGCAATGGGGTGGAATGCCGAAACTTCTACAAATAAAAAATGATTTAGAACGTCAAAAATGGCTGAAAGATTACGAATATACTTATCTCGAGCGTGACTTAGTTGATTTAGCTAGATTAGATGACCTGCAGCCGTTTCGAACATTACAAAAAGTTGCGGCATTGCGCAGCGGTCACTTATTAAATTATTCTGAATTAGCCAGAGACACGGGCGTTAAAGTAGATACAGCAAAACGATATTTACAATATTTACAATTATCTTATCAGGTGATTCTGTTGCAGCCTTTTTATCGCAATTTAACAAGTGTTGCAATTAAAACACCCAAAATTTATTGGTTAGATATGGGTATTTTACGTAGTTTAACAAGTCAATTTGGAGCTACGTTAGGAAATCATTTTGAAACTTTTGTTGTTGCAGAAATTATTAAATGGATTAAATCAACGCAGCGTGACTGCAAATATTATTTCTATCGTACTCGATCAGGTCTCGAAGTTGATATATTGTTGCAAACGCCACACGGTATAATAGGCATTGAAATTAAATATCGCGAAAGAATCTATACAAAGGATTATAGTTCACTTGTAACAGTTGCAAAAGAATTAAGTCATGAATGGTTAGGTGGCATTGTCATTTATACAGGAGATAAATTACAAAAAGTTGATGATTCTGCTGATATTTGGATTGTACCTATAGAAAGAATATTTTTCTAGTCGTTCGCATTGATTTTGGTCTAATTTCCTGTTATAAATGCGACCCCTATATTCATATATTCAGGAAGTAATGACTATGGCAATCGCTGTCAGCAACAAAAACCAATTTTTCAGGTTAATGATTCAACCTTGGTTTATATGCACCTTGGGCATGTTATTCTACTGTTATAACTATTTTCTTCGTGTCTCTCCTAGTGTTATGCAAAATGATTTGATGCAAGGTTTGCATATCAATGCTTATCAATTTGGTACACTCGCTGCATTTTATTATTATGCTTACACGCCAATGCAAATTCCTGTGGGTATGATATATGACCGATTTGGTGCACGTATAGTACAGTTTTTTGCCGTAATCGTTGTAGTCCTTGGAGTCGGTACTTTTATTTCTGCAAACACTTATCAAATGGCATGTGTAGGACGTCTCTTTATAGGTCTTGGAACTGCATTTGCCTACATAGGTGTTTTAAAACTAGCTTCGATTTGGTTAGCACCTAACCGTTTTGCGACTATTGCGGGTCTAACCACAGCATTTGGTATGTCATCTGCTATTTTTTCTGACAAAATTTTAACAAAATTTGTTGAATCCGTTGGCTATAAACAAGCTTTAGAAACAGCGTTTATCATTGGCATAGGTCTCAGCTTATTAATATTGTTCTTCATGCGTAGCAAACCAAAAACTCAAACGCAGATCAATCAACATAAACCCATGGCCTTTAAAGAGTTACTGAATGCACTACACACTGTCTTAACCAGCCCTCAAATGTGGTTAATAGGCTTAATTGGTTGTTTATTTTACTTACCCGCCTCCGTATTTCTGGATTTATGGGGTATACCTTATCTTAAATCGGTTTACCAACTCTCCGCTGAAGACGCTGCTTCTGCTGTAAGCTGGGTATTTGTGGGCTGGATTATTTCAGGTCCATCTATTGGAGCTTTATCTGATAAAATTAAACGCAGACGCTCTCCTTTATTAATTTCTGCAGTCATGTCAACTATACTTTTATCAATCATATTTTATGTCCCAGGACTTTCATTAAGCTCACTTAATGTTATTTTCTTTTTTCTAGGTATTTTCTGCGGCGCTCATCCTTTATGCTTTGCACTCGGTAAAGAAAATTCACCCTTAAAGTTTTCAGGAATTGCGGTTGCTGTAACAAATACCTTAATTATGCTGGGTGGATTAATTTTTCAGCCTATCGTTGGAAAATTATTAGATAATCATGCTGTCAATGTTGTTTTCCAAGATGGAATTCCGCAATACACACCTGCAGATTATACTTATGCTTTAAGCGTTGTACCTATTGGATTAATGATTGCGGTTTTCTTAACGTTTTTCCTAAAAGAAACCTATTGTCAATCGCGTGCAGTAAAAGATGAACGACGAACGATGAATAAAAGTCAATTGGCAATGGAAGGTGAAGGCTAATCCTTTCTGTCATGCGCCAGCATGTCTGGCGCATGACACATGCTTAAGCTTGGTAAACGTTCACGGTGCTATAGCTTCTAGTCACCCCTTTCCTCCAAATGCTTTTTTTGGAGGAAAGGGGTGACTAGAAGCTATAGCACCGTGAACATTTACTAAGCTTGGAGTACAGCTTCCTGCACCGCATGAAATAAAGATGTCCCATTCTCTTTAGCTATAGCCATCATGCGACATATCCTATCACCGATTTTTTTCACTTCGTTTTCTATTGCAAAAGTATTTTTACCCTGCATTTGCATAGCTAAATGAATCAAACCGCCCGCATTTAATAAATAATCAGGAAGATAAAGTATATCTTTTTGATTTAATACATCCGACATAGCATCATTAGCAAGTTGATCATTTGCAGCACCCGCAATGATTTTAGTTTTTAATTGCAAAATAGTATTTGGATTAATGATGCGACCTAAAGCACAAGGAGAAAAAATATCGCATGCTATGCTGTATATATGATCAGGTTCAACAAAGTTAGCGCCTAACTCAGTTGCAACACGTTTAGCATGTTCTATATCAGTATCAGTCAGAGTGAGTAAAACACCATCTGCGTGCAATAACTTAGCTAAACGATAGCCTACACTGCCAACACCCTGGATAGCAACATGCAAACCTTGCAAAGAATTTTTTTCGTATTTTAATTTAACTGCTGCTTTTATACCTGTATAAACTCCCAAAGCAGTAAAGTCCGAAGGATTGCTATCTGCATCCGTTCCAGTTAAATAACCTATCACATGAGATGTATATTTATGGATAATGGTCATATCTTCCTGAGTAGTGCCGCTATCTACGGTAGTAATATATTTTCCATGCAATGAATCGACACATTCAGCAAATTTTTTTAGAAATAATGCTCTATCATAATTATTTTTTGGAAGCATGATCACTGCTTTTCCACCATCGTGTGGTAGTTCGCTAATCGCTGATTTATAGCTCATTGCATTTGAAAGCCTAATAGCATCTTGAATAGCATCCTCTTTAGAAGCGTAAGATATAAATCGACAACCTCCAATAGCGGGACCTTTACCATGGGTATGCAAGCAAATAGCTGCAAAAAAATCAATTTGTTTATCTTGAAAAATATGTAATTCGCTATAATCTTCCATGTGTGTTCCTTAGTGATTCATTGAAAATTCGTAAGCTTTATATAAACCATTTAACACTAAATCGGGCACTATCATATCGAACAATGCCTGATCTTTAAAGAGTTGTGAGAAACCACCTGTGCCCACAACAGTCACAGCATCATTGATAAAAACTTCTTTCTTATAACCCACTATCACTTCTCTTAAAGCTCCAAGCTGCCCAAAAAAAAGTCCTGCTTGTATGCTTTCTCTTGTAGTTCTGCCAATATAGCGATGAGGAATTTCGATATCCACTTCCATTAATTTAGCTGCATTATTTTTTAAAGATTCCATACCCAGCCGCATACCAGGAAGGATAGTACCGCCTAAATAATCTTTTGTTTTAGTAATGGCACATACCGTAGTTGCAGTACCCATATCTATGACAATAATATTTTTATTTGGAAAAGCACTTACTGCACCTATCGCATTAGCAATCCTGTCGGCACCCACTTCATTTGGATTTTTATATTTAATATTGAGACCCGTCTTAACACCCGCCTGTAAAACAAAAACATCGGTTTTAAAATAATGCGAAAGCGTATGTCTGAGTGTGTAATCACAACTAGGAACAACGGAACAAATGGCTGTTGCATTAATTTCACTTGGCGTAATGTTATTAGCCTGTAATATATGAATTAAAAATATACCTAATTGATCCGATGTACCTATCAGATGAGTCGCGTATCGAAAACGCGCGAGTAATTTATCATCTTTGAAAACACCGCCTAAAATATGGGTATTACCTACATCCAGACATAATAACATAGGTTAAACACTCTCTAATTCATGTTCTAAATCAATCACAATAGGTTCAAGTGTTGCTTCATGATTTATTTGAGCATAAGAAATAATAAATATTTTATCGCCAATTTCAGCTTTTCTTGCTGCAGCGCCATTTAAACCAAAAACTTTACTTCCTGCTTTCCCTTTAATCGCATAGGTCTCAAGACGCTCGCCATTATTTAAATTGACTACTTGAACTTTTTCATTTTCCCTAATATTGGCTTGTTTCATAATGTCTTCGTCAATGGTGATAGAACCCACATAAAACAAATCCTTTTTTGTAATGGTTCCATAGGCAATTTTTGATTTTAATACTGTGATTAACATAATTTCTCCCGTTTAATTATAATTAACATTATCTATTAATCTTACATCACCCAAAACAACGGCGCCTAAACGACGCTGCCATTTTTGTACAATATAATCCACTTTAAATCCAAGCTTGATTAACTCCGCAATAACATTTTCATCATTCAAATGACTGCGTAATAATGCGGAAAAATGTTCGGCTGTATCAAGCTGCTCCTTGTCAAGTCTTGAATTTCTTGAACTTAGCGCTAATCCGTTTTCATTTCTTATGGTTTCACAGGCTATAATTTCGGTAGATAAAAACAATGAAGCAACCATTTTTTTTACAAGCAATAATTGCTGATAATCTTTTTCACCAAAATAAGCTTTGTTAGCCCGGACTAAATTTAGCAATTTTAATACGATAGTTAACATTCCATTAAAATGACCTGGGCGATGTTCACCTTCGAGTACTTTACTTAATTCAGTTTCCATGACTTGAATCTCATAATGATCTTGATACATGGATTCAGCATGCGGCGCAAACAAATAATCTACCTTGGCTTTTGTTAATTGCTCTATATCGTTTTCGAGAGTGCGAGGATAATGCATTAAATCATGTTGATTATTAAACTGTGTCGGATTAACAAAAATACTCACTATAGTCACATCATTTTCATATTTAGAACGTTCGCACAAACTCATATGGCCAGCATGTAAATTTCCCATCGTTGGAATAAAACCAATAGTTTGATTCGCCATTTTTTTTCTCATACTTATCCAATCATTCACTTCTGTAACAATGTTCATCTTTAGGAAACCCCCCTGTTTGAACTGCATTAACATAAGCTTCTATGCCTTGTATCATGTGTTCTTGGCCATTTGAAAAATGTTTTACAAATTTTGGTTTTAAATCTTGCGTCATACCCAGAAGATCTTGCAGCACTAAAACCTGCCCATCGGTATAAGGGCCCGCACCTATGCCTATGGTGGGAATATATAATTGTTCAGTCATTTCTTTTGCTAGCAATGATGGAATACATTCAAATACGATGGCAAAACAACCTGCCTCTTGCAGCGCTCTTGCATCTTCTTTGATTTTAGCAGCACTTTCTTCATTTTTTCCTTGGACTTTATGACCACCTAGTATATTGATAAATTGTGGTGTCAGTCCCAAATGTCCCATCACTGGAATACCGGACTCTGTTAAGTGTTTTATAAATATTTCATTCCCGGATACATTCTCTAGTTTTACTGCATGCGCACCTGCTTGAATAAGTGCTTGCGCCGCAGAAACATTTTTACTTAAAGATTTTCGATAACTTAAAAAAGGTAAATCACTTACAATAAACTTGTCCCCTGCCCCACGACTTACGGCAGCCGTGTGAAATGTCATCATTTCTAATGTTGCAGCTAAAGTATCTTTATAACCATGCATAGTCATAGCAACACTATCGCCAACTAATAAGCAATCTACAGAAGTTTGGGAAAGGATTTTAGCATTCGTATAATCATAGCAAGTCACCATACTAAGCTTTTCCTGTTTTTCTTTCTTTTGATAAAAATCAAGAACGTTCATGTTTCACCTCGCAAATTTTTTGATAACATTCCACAAATGACAGATAAATTTCTTGAAATGGATCATTTTCTAATGCCGTAATATTTTTTTGTATAGTGGCATTATCATTGCGAACCAAAGGTCCTGTGAGCGCTGATTTAGCATCAGAAAGTAAATTTTGCGTTTGTTGGCGTAAATAAGGATGTGCAAATTCGTGAGGAATATTGAATTCTTTCTCAAAAGAAGCAAATAATTTTTGCCATAATATACAGCTGAAATTGCCGCTCATCACACATAAAGCATGATATTTGGCTTTAGATAACTTATCTAACCGTATGTTTTTATTAGATATACCAGGTAATAAACTTTCAAATTCCGGTGCATCATGATCCACTACAAATGGGATAGCAAGATAGTCTTCTAAAGTATATTTATCATGGTGAAAAGTCATTAAAGGGTGTGCGCCAAAAGCATGGGGGCTTATATGACTACCTGAAAAATGAATACATAATGCCGACGTATTTTGTAAATAAGTTTCACAAAACGTATCGATAGCATGATCTTTAATTAAGATTAAAATATGCGTAGATTGAGGTATGCTTTCTTGTAATTTTTCAATAGATTGGGCTCGATGCCAAACGGTATAGGAGAGATTTAATAATGAAAAATAATGCTGAAAGTGACGCGCAACACGGCCATCACCAATAATCAAATAACGAGGTACCTGTCTCATGATCAAGTCCTAAAAAGTTACTTACACAACTGTCTTTGCCTGGGTATCAGGTCAAATCATTGTGAAATTTACAACATATGATAAAGATTTGCAAGTTGCTTGTTCCATATTAGCTTGTTTTTTCTATTTAATGCTATATCATTCATTTTTATTTTATGAAACTGAAGTTGGTAATCGCAAGGAATCAATAATGAAATCTTTTTTAGCTGTGCCTTATCATGAAAAACACCAAGCAAAATCAAGCGGCGCCAAATGGGATCCTTATGAGCGAAGATGGTTTGCTCCATATGGAGAAATTCATTTGACTAGTCGATGGCCTGTTAATCATGAGCCC
>JABDBK010000007.1 GCA_013288655.1 Gammaproteobacteria bacterium
ATGCTTCCTAAATCATCTTATGGCATGACGGTACAGAATTGTGTACATCCATCCGATTGGAATAGATTAAAAAGCTTTATCGAGGAAAGAGCAAATTTTAAATGCGAATGTTGCGATGATAAAGGCCCGCTAGACGCGCATGAAAGATGGTCTTACAACGAAGAAGAAAAAACTCAAAAACTGATGCGAATTATTGCAATATGTAAACCCTGTCATGAAACAACACATATGGGGCTTGCTCAAATAAATGGGAGAGAAGAAGCCGCATTTGATCGTCTTATGCAAGTCAGAAAAATGGATAAACCAACAGCTCTTAAACACTTAGAAGATGCCACAAAAGTCAAGAGCCGTCGTGACGACATTGAATGGAAACAGGATTTTAGTATTCTCACCGATTCCGGAATCAGATTAGTAGAAAACATAGAAAGCAAAAAAAGAAAGTTTTCGGAGGATGAAAGCACGTCAATGCGCTCCAGCTTACTGGGCAATCTCAGTGCGCAATTAGGCATATACAAGCCCTCTATTGCTCCTGTCTTGCAGCAACAAACAACTCCGTCACAACTTGAGACAAAGAAGCTGACAATTAAAAATTAGCAAAAAAGTTACTTATACAACTCTGTCTCTGCAGAAGAACCCACCCCAGAAATATTTCGGCGCGCAGCTTTATTGTAAGACGACTTGCTAAATCGCCGAAATATTGTCTGGGGCCCATTTTTACTAGCCTCAGAAAATGGATTTTCCAATCTCTGCGCCATGAATGTTTCGCTTCTATTATTTTTTTTAACTTATAAGGGATTTAATGATGATGCTTGCTTATTTATTAATTGTTTTTGCTTACCCCAATGCACACCAAAAATAACATTAAATTTAGTAGCAAGTTTAATGTATTAGCTATAAATGGCTACAATGAGTGAATTTTTGCTTATTTTCCTTTTCCATGTTTTCTAGCGCCATACCAAGTTGATCCTGTGTCGATTTCCAAAATTTCCATTTTTCCCAATATGAACTCAAAACATTGTTAATGGCGCTATTTAATTGAAAGAAAGTAGGTTTTTTTGATAAATGCGATAAATTAAGAATCGTTTTGTTATTTGTGATGATATTATCAGGATTTATCACTGTTTCATTTGCGCTAACGAACCATAATTTACAAGCTTTTTTAGCTTGTACCAATTCTGGAAATGTGAGAAATGAAAAAATTAACTTTGTAGATTGTTTACATTGGATATAATGCGATGATGATTCCATTTCATTGTGAGTTGCAATCATTTTTATAGGCTTGAATTCCGACAAAAGACTATTAATTTTAGTCGATAAAACTTCAGTTTTTAATCGCAACGGATGGTAGCCGGGATGTCTAATACAAAAATTACGTATGTTATTTAAATATTCAGCGCGATTTTTTAAATCGTCTAATGTATATACATGCCTCGACAATAAACTTTCCATTTCTGTGATTGCTTCTTCATGTACACTTGCGATTTCATAAGCTGTAGGGTTATGATAAAAAGTTAGTGTAGTATGTGGCATGTTGCTCCCCTTTTAATTGTAATTTAAGTAACAAACGCATAATATATTGGCACACCATATCTCCCATGTTAGTATTACCCCATGCAAAAAAACCTCATCATAACAGAACTCAAAGCATCTATACAGCTTGCTTCCCCCTTAGTTGCAGCACTACTCGCACAAATGACCATGGAAATGGTAAATATTGTTATGTTAGGAAGGCTGAATGCTCATGCGCTCGCTGCGGGTGGTTTAAGCATGGCGATTTTATTCACTTTAATCGTAGTATGTAATGGTCTATTTAGCGCAAGCGGTGTCATGATAGCACGGGATTATGGCGCAAAAAAACATGCTGAAATCAGTCGTACTTTATCACAATCACTTTATTTGGCTATGCTATTAGCTGTTCCATGTTTCTTTTTTCTGCGATTAGCACCTTATTTTCTTAGTGCCATTGGACAAAATCCCGAACTTATTGAGCTAGCATCCATTTTCCTACATGCATTTTCCTGGGGCATGCCCGCATTAATTATATATTTTGCCTTGCGTGAGTTTATTTCTGCATTGTCACTTACGCGCGTGATTATGTTTCTTTCATTAATGATAGCCCCGCTCACAGGGGTATTAAACTATGTATTAATGTATGGAAAATGGGGATTTAAACCACTAGGCATTGCTGGTGTGGGATATTCCAATGCTATCATGGAATGGTTCTTACTTGGTGCCACATTATTTTTTATTTTCAAAAGCAGCAAAATGCGTCCGTATGTTAATTTTTATCGTATTGACTGGTTTAGAATCAAGGAAATTGTTAAGTTGGGTTTACCTGTAAGCGTGACCATGGGATTAGAAGTGGGTTTATTTTCCATAACTACCCTGTTGATGGGATATTTTGGCGCAGATGCTCTGGCAGCTCATCAAATTGCTCTGCAATGCGCAAATATTGCATTCATGTTTCCTTTAGGTTTTGCACAAGCCACAGCTATACGCGTGGGACAATCCTTAGGTTATGGATCGGTACAACATGCAAAATATGCCGCTTATGTGGGTTTATCATTAGGAACTGGTATAGCTCTGATGACAGCCCTGATTTTTATTTCTATACCTACTACTATCATTAGCTTATTTATCGGAGCCAATGACCACGATCAATATATTTTAATACCGATGGCGGTCAGTTTTATTAGCGTGATGGCATTATTTCAATTAGTGGATGCAACCCAGGTCATTATGAACGGAGCTTTGCGCGGTCTAAAAGATACTTATGTACCTATGTGGCTTGGGTTATTATCTTATTGGATTTCTGGCTTAGTAAGCGGATACTATCTTGCATTTACCTTAAAATTAGGCGGTATTGGATTATGGTGGGGTTTAGGAATCGGCATTGGTGTATCTGCTTTATTGTTACTACTACGTTTTCATTATCGAATACAATGCGAAGAAATTGCATTATTATAATTTGAGATCTATAGTTACTAACGAGGATTAAACATTTTCAAACGACGAAGGGAGTCCCCATAATGAATAGACTATTTGAATCTGATAAAAAGCATGACAACACAAATATGCCAAGCGAAACTAAACCAAAAACTTATCCTACCCCTCAAGTTTTTACCTGGAGTAAACCAATGATCGATAAATATGGAAAACCAGTAACTCTAGCAGAATTAGAGAGATTACAAGAACTAAGGAGAAAAACTATACTAGCAGAAGAGAAAACTAGAGGCAGCGAGAGAATATTTATACTAGAATAATTAATTTCACTGATCATGGAAGTATGGTTATCCACTCTTTGATCACTAAAAAATCTCTATATAATTTTTCTTCTTCGCTGCCTGCCTCAGGATGCCAATCATATTTCCAGTTAACCGTAGGAGGTAAAGACATCAAAATAGATTCTGTTCGGCCATTCGATTGCAAACCAAAAAGTGTACCTCTATCATAAAGCAAATTAAACTCAACATAACGACCACGTCTATAACATTGAAATTGCCGCTCTCTTTCACCAAAGTTCTGAAGTTTTCGTTTAGCAAGAATAGGTTGATAAGCTTTAATAAAATGATCACCCACACTTTGCATGAATGCAAAACAGGTTTCAAAATCCCATTGATTTAAATCATCAAAAAATAATCCACCTATCCCTCGCGGCTCTTTACGATGCTTTAAATAAAAATAATCATCACACCATTTTTTATAACGCGCATAAATATCAGCGCCAAATGGATCACATGCAGATTTTGCCATCTCATGCCAAAGTTTGCAGTCTTCATCAAAACCATAATAGGGGGTTAGATCAAATCCTCCGCCAAACCACCAATGACAAGAACCATCAGAATTTTCAACAAGTACGAATCTCACATTGAGATGTGTTGTAGGAACATAGGGATTTAGCGGGTGTATCACGACTGATACACCCGTAGCTTGAAAGGATTTTTGTGCAAAATCAGGACGTTTCTCCGTGGCCGCCTGGGGCAAAGCTTGACCATACACATGCGAAAAATTAACTCCGGCCTTTTCTATGATACGGCCATCCACCATGACCTGGGTCAATCCACCGCCGCCTGATGCATGTTTCCAATCATCTTCTATAAATAAAGCCTTACCGTCCTCTTCTTCAAGCATATGGCAGATGCGATGTTGTAAACTTAATAAATATTCTTTAATTTGAGGGATCATATCTACACTGCCAATCAGGTAAAATTCGTATATAATACGCCACAAAAACCCTTACAGCAATTTTAGTCGGAGTGACCATGACATTACATGATACTTTAAATGTACGCCGCACCTTATCTGTTAATCATATAAACTATGATTATTATAGTTTAGAAGCTGCTGAGAAATCAGGTTTAACAGGGCTATCACAGCTCCCCTTTTCTTTAAAAATATTACTCGAAAATTTATTGCGCCATGAAGATGGAAATAGCGTCACGCAAGACGATATAAAAGCAGTAACACAATGGCTAATAAACAAAACCTCTGATCGTGAGGTCGCTTACCGTCCAGCACGTGTGCTTATGCAGGATTTTACGGGTGTTCCGGCAGTTGTTGATCTAGCAGCCATGCGTGATGCTATCACTCGCATGGGCGGCAATCCAGATTTGATCAATCCTTTATCTCCTGTCGATTTGGTCATTGATCACTCCGTTCAAGTTGATCAATATGGCACCAAAGATGCGATGCATATCAATGCTCATTTAGAAATGGAACGAAATGGCGAACGTTATGAGTTTTTACGCTGGGGCCAAAAAGCTTTTCAAAATTTTCAAGTCGTACCGCCTGATACGGGCATTTGTCATCAAGTCAATTTGGAGTTTCTTGCTAAAACCGTCTGGACTCAAGAAATTAACGGCAGAAAGATCGCTTATCCTGACACTTTAGTCGGAACTGATAGTCATACTACCATGATTAATGGTTTAGGGGTTTTAGGTTGGGGTGTGGGGGGTATTGAGGCAGAAGCAGCTATGTTAGGCCAACCCATTTCTATGCTGATCCCTGAAGTCATAGGCGTAAAACTCGTAGGTAAACTGCAAGAAGGTATGACTGCAACAGATCTTGTGTTAACTATTACACAAATTTTACGTAAAAAAGGTGTGGTAGGTAAATTTGTTGAATTTTTTGGCTCTGGCTTAAAAGACCTGGCTCTCGCAGACCGAGCAACCATTGCTAATATGGCACCTGAATACGGCGCAACTTGCGGCTTTTTCCCTATTGATCAAGCAACCCTTGATTATTTGCATTTATCCGGTAGAGATACCCAAACTATAGCTCTCGTTGAGGCTTATGCTAAAGCACAAGGTCTTTGGTATAATCCCCATATGGAGTCGGTATTCACAGATACCTTAGAAATCGATTTATCGACGATTGAAGCAAGTGTTGCTGGACCCAAACGCCCTCAAGATAAAGTCACATTACCTCATATCACTTCAACTTTTGAGAAATTACTCACCGAAGCAGGCATTGATTCACAAAAATCGACTGGTGACTTGAATCATGGCGATGTTGTCATTGCTGCAATCACAAGTTGTACCAATACATCTAACCCTAGCGTTTTAATGGCTGCAGGTTTAGTCGCTAAAAAAGCTATTGAAAAAGGTTTGCAAACTAAACCTTGGGTGAAAACTTCACTCGCTCCAGGTTCACAAGTGGTAACACGTTATCTTGAAGAATCAGGTCTGCAACATTATTTAGATAAAATCGGATTTAACACCGTAGGATATGGTTGCACAACTTGTATAGGTAACTCTGGACCCTTATCTGAATCTGTATCAAAAGCCATTACTGATCATCAGCTCATTGTATCTGCTGTGTTATCGGGTAATCGAAATTTTGAAGGCCGCGTGCATGCCTTAGTTAAAGCAAACTGGTTAGCCTCCCCTCCTCTTGTGGTTGCATTTGCGCTGGCTGGAACTACAAAAATCGATATCAGCAAAGATGCGTTAGGTTCTGATAAACATGGCAACCCGGTTTATTTAAAAGATATTTGGCCAACCAATGCTGAAGTGGCACATGAAGTTTCTAAAGTCAGTAATAAAATGTTTAAAGAGCAATATTCAGATGTATTCACTGGTACTGCTGAATGGCAAAAAATCATGGTTCCTGAAGCTAAAACCTATACATGGCGTACGGATTCGACCTATATTCAACATCCGCCATTTTTTAACAATATGACACTCGCGCCTCATGACGTGAAAAATATAACAAAGGCACGCATTCTTGCCTTGCTGGGCGATAGCATTACCACCGATCATATTTCACCTGCAGGTTCTATCAAAACAGACAGTCCTGCCGGTAAATATTTACTTAGTAAAGGAGTTAAATCAGCAGATTTTAATTCGCTGGGCGCAAGACGCGGTAATCATGAAGTGATGATGCGTGGTACATTCGCCAATATTCGTATCAAAAACGAAATGGTTCCAGGCGTTGAAGGTGGTTTTACAAAATATATTCCGACGGGCGAAACACTCTCTATTTATGATGCAGCAATGCGTTATCAAGAAGATCATACTCCATTAATCGTGGTTGCAGGCAAAGAATACGGCACGGGTTCATCAAGAGATTGGGCAGCAAAAGGCCCAAAATTGCTAGGAATCACTGCTGTCATTGCTGAAAGTTTTGAACGTATTCATCGATCCAATTTAATTGGTATGGGAATATTACCTTTGGAATTTATCCATGGTACAACTCGACAATCACTTAAGCTTACAGGTGATGAAGTGATTGATATTATGGGTCTCTCAAATCATATTAAACCGAGGTCAACGCTAACAGCTGTGATACATCATAGCGATGGCAGCAGCGTGGAAGTTGAAGTGCTATGCCGTATCGATACATTGGATGAAGCTGAATACTATCGTCATGGTGGAATTTTGCAGTATGTATTACGGGCTCTTGTTACAAAAAATAGTTAAATCTATACAAGATTATATAAAATGCATAAAAATATGCTGAAATATACGCCACCAACCTGGATGCCAGCTAAAAGCATGCTGGCATGACGGGGTTGGTTAGTTTATTTAAGATTTCCTTAATCTTCATGACATTATAATCAAAGTGATTACAATGAGATTAGGGAGATCGATGGAATGGAAACAAGACGCGAAATACTCACAGTATATAATAATTTCCACTCTAATCCTGTATTTAAAAAAGAAAGCGATGACAAAGTACTACTCAATGAACTCATCTTTAGAAAATATCTACCTTTATATAAGTTGAAATTTACCTTAGAAACACTTTCAGCATGTAAAACACCATTCAATAATTACATAAATAAATATGGGAAATATCAACCCGCACATACTTCATATCCTACTGTTAACTACTATCTCAATAAAGCGTGTTATTATTCTTATAATTTTTTTCGCACTAATCAACCTTATGCCTACAGAGTAAAAGAAATTATTGAAAAAGCCGAAGCAAACATCCAAAAGAAAAAAGAACATAGAATAGATATTTTTAATGCGTTAAAAGAAATAAAAAAAATTTACGATGAGATGGTTGCTGAAAAAATCTCAACAGGCGAAGTGATAAGCAGTATATATCTCTTATTTAATAAATTTGATTTACACATCATAGACAATGACTTACGCTTTATAACCGAGCACGAATTCGTACCCGGTCGCAAGGAAAAAGTCAATCAATCTATGCAAAACATCGAAACTATTCTTGAAGAATATCCCATAGAATTTACTAAAGGACGAATTCATTCACCGTATGATTGATTATGGGGTGTACTTCCATGTTGTAGTACCCGAAGCATCCTCTAATACCACCGACATAGCCGCAAGTTCTGCGCGAATACGGTCAGCTTCTGCCCAGTTTTTATCCGCCCTTGCTTGATTTCGCGCAGCGATTAAACTTTCAATTTTTTCAATATCTAAATGTTCAGTGCCGGCTTTTAAAAATTTATTTGGATCATCTTGTAAAATACCTAATACACTGCCTAATTTCTTTAATAATGCAGCCTGTCCTGCCGCAAGCTTAGGATTATTCTCGCGAGAACGTTGAATGTCATGCGAAAGTTCGAATAGGATTGAAATAGCAATAGGCGTATTGAAATCATCGTCCATCGCTTCAATAAATTGTTTTTCATATACAGTATCATCGATTGCGTTTGCTTCTGGCAAATCTCTCAGTGCATTATACAAACGCGAAAGCGCACTGCGTGCCAATTCAAATGCATGTTCAGAATATTGAACCGGACTACGATAATGTCCTGATATCATAAAATAACGCACGACTTCAGCAGGATATTGTTTTAACACATCACGTATCGTGAAAAAATTTCCTAGCGATTTAGACATTTTTTCTTTTTCAATTTGCAAATACCCAGCATGCATCCAAATATTCACAAATTTTTTATGAGTTGCCGCCTCTGATTGAGCGATTTCATTTTCGTGATGAGGGAAAATCAAATCTTTGCCGCCGCCATGAATATCAAAATGATCGCCAAGCAAGCAAGTTGACATGGCGGAGCACTCAATATGCCATCCTGGTCTACCCTCGCCCCAAGGCGAAGACCAATGCGGCTCGCCTGGTTTCGCGAGTTTCCATAGCACGAAATCTAATGGATCGTGTTTCACAACATTGACTTCCACTCGCGCACCGCTTTCTAATTTATCAATGTCCCTGTGTGCTAACTCACCATAAGGTTTAAATTTTCTTACGTCATAATAAACATCGCCGTTATCTGCAATATAAGCATGTCCATTTTTAATAAGAGTTTCTATCATGCTAATAATATGAGGCACATACTCCGTCGCTCTAGGTTCGTGATTAGGTGATAACAAACCTAATGCTGCAAAATCTTCATGAATAGCATTTGTGTATCGCTCAACCACTGCTTGAAAATCTTCTTTATTTTCATTTGCACGATTAATAATTTTATCATCAATATCCGTAATATTACGCACATAAGTCACATCATATCCACGCCAACGTAAATAACGAATGACCACATCAAATGCTGCGTAGGTTCTACCATTGCCAACATGCGCAAAATCATAAACAGTTGGACCGCAAACATAAATATTTACTTTACCAGGATGAATGGGGGTAAAATTTTCTTTTTGTTGGGTCATGCTATTATAGATTTTTAACATGTTACTACTTCCTCAATTGATGTTGCGCCGATTGAAATCGTTGCAACATAGCCTTTGCACCTAAAAGTGTTGCAATATGAATTAACTCAGGACCGTGATCTTCGCCGGTCAATGCAATTCGAACAGGCATAAATAAACGTTTACCTGAAACACCTAATACATTTTTTAACTCATCTAAAACAGTTTTTAAATCTAAACCGTGTTTATTCACCGCTTCTATCGCTTTTTCAAAAAACATATCTCCAGCCTCTGACAAAACAACTAATTGCTCATCGCTAAAAGTAAGATTGTTTTCGAAAAATCTTTCTGCCCACACCATAGCTTCATGGGGTAATACGATATTTTTTCTCATCATTTCAATAAATAAATCACGTTTATCCACTGGAATTTTTTCTTGAATAGTATGACCCAACCATTCCCAAGCTGGGTTTACATCCAATTTTAAAACTGCTTCTTTTTGCCAATGCAATAATTGATTTTTATCAAAACGTGCTGGCGCTCGACTGATTTTTTCTATATTAAAAGCTTGCGCTAACTCTTCAATATTTAACAATCGTTGCTCTTCATAAGTGTGGCTTAAACGCGCCAAATAATTCATGACAGCAATAGGCAAATAACCTTCAGCGCGTAAATCATGCAAACTAAAACTTCCATGACGCTTTGAAAGTTTTGAGCCATCATCGCCCATAATCAAAGATAAATGTCCATATTGCGGTGAAGACATCTTGAGTGCTTCTAAAATCATTAATTGGCGAGGCGTATTGGATAAATGATCTTCGCCGCGAATAACATGCGAAATTTGCATGAGCGAATCATCAATAGCATTACAAAACATAAATGATGAACTGCCATCTGCTCGACGAATAATAAAATCACCGATATCATCACTATTAAAATGTTGCGGGCCTTTGACAATATCTAAAAAATCAATATCTTTATTTTGTGGCACTAAAAATCTAAGCGCGGGTTTTTTTCCTTGAGCGATACGTTCTGCGACTATCTCTTTACTTAATTTTCTACATGTGCCTGGATATCTTGGAGCATGCCCTCGTGATAATTGTAATTTACGATGCAATGCCAATTCTTGATCTGAACAAAAGCACGGATAGGCTAAACCACTCTCTTCTAATTGCTTATAATAGCGTGAATAAATATCTCCGCGTTGTGACTGGAAATAAGGCATATGTGGACCATCCACACCTGGACCTTCTTGCCAGTGCATACCTAACCACGTTAAATCACTTAACATGCTTTCAGTAAATTTTTCTTCTGAACGGCTTTGATCAGTATCTTCAATTCTTAGAATAAAAGTTCCGTGCGCGTGTTTTGCGTACAATGCACTAAATAATGCCGAACGTACATTACCAAGATGAATCATGCCTGTAGGGCTAGGTGAAAATCGTGTTCTTACCATTGTCTTGCTTCCATCATTAATCTTTTCATTTCACGTACTGCGTTTTCAAATCCCATAAACACAGCTCGTGCCACTATACCATGCCCGATGTTTAATTCGTTCATTTCAGGAATACGCGCAATGGCTTGTACATTTTGATAATTTAAACCATGTCCGCCATTTACGATAAGTCCAGCATCTTTTGCAATTTGGGCTGCTTTAATGAT
This sequence comes from Gammaproteobacteria bacterium, assembly GCA_013288655.1. GTDB lineage: Bacteria > Pseudomonadota > Gammaproteobacteria > DSM-16500 > DSM-16500 > JABDBK01. The sequence goes on from JABDBK010000007.1 coordinate 10,734, forward strand.
ACGTTGCAACTCCTTATCTCGTTCTTGATAAGATTTGGCCTCCGCATAACATCCCGTATGAATTTCTACAATAGGCGCTTTGCAGCGTACGGCGGCTTTAATTTGCTCTGGATCAGCATCAATAAATAAAGAAACCTCAATACCCATTGCCGCGAGTCGCTTACAGGCTTCTCGAATTTTTGTCTCCTCAGCAACAACGTCTAAACCACCTTCTGTGGTTAATTCTTGTCTTTTTTCTGGTACGAAACAGCAATAAACAGGCTTTATTTTTTCAGCATAATCTAACATAGCATCTGTCACTGCCATTTCTAGATTAAGGCGCGTCAATAAGATTTTTTGTATCATTTCCACATCACGTTCTTGGATATGACGTCTATCTTCCCGCAAATGGACGGTAATCCCATCTGCACCACCATTTTCTGCGGCATAAACGGCTTCAAGAGGATCAGGATAACGCGTATGACGTGCCTGACGTAACGTGGCCACATGATCAATATTCACGCCTAATAAAATGCTATCTTGCTGTTTCATTTTATAAACCTTAAAGTAATTCTTGATTATTTGATTGTGCATTATTAAACTTTATCTTAGTGCGATTGTCATGCAAAATCACTCAAAAGTATATAAATCATGAAGCAAATCCTAACAGAATTAGACATACGAGATTGGTTAACCCCTGTTTCAGCCTCATCCCAAACTTTGGCAATCCAGCAGCTTGAAAATGGTAATATACTGTACATGCCTAAGCTCTCTTTTTCTTTGCTGAATGAAGAGCTACCCGCTTTATCGACCCGGATTTCTAATCATAAAGCTAAAAACATTAGTTTTAATAGCCAACTTGATCAACTTCATGGTGCGAATCATGTTGATTATGACCCTATCATGATAAAAAGTATGATGGCAAGATTTGCTAAGTATGCACATGCATTAATTAATCACGTATTACCAAGTTATAGCAAGGCTTTACAAATAGGCCGCACCAGCTATAGACCCATAGAAATTCATGGTCGTAAACCTAAATCGTATCGCAAAGATGATACTAGACTCCATGTCGATGCTTTTCCAGCAAGCCCCAACCAAGGACGTCGGATTTTACGTGTTTTTACAAACATCAATCCCGATGGAAAAGGCCGTGTTTGGCGATATGGAGAAGCTTTTCAACATGTGGTTGACCGATTTTTGCCAAAAATAGGCAACCCTTGGCCAGGACGATCTGCGGTTTTAAAAGCACTAGGTATCACTAAAACTTATTGTACCGAATATGACTATATTATGCTCAATATTCATAATAAAATGAAAGCCGATATGCGCTACCAAAGAACGGCTGTTCAGGGTGAAATAGATTTTGCGCCAGGCAATACCTGGATAGTGCAAACGGATCATGTGTCGCACGCAGCTTTGTCTGGCCAATTTTTGCTCGAACAGACATTTTATTTGCCTGTAGAGGCCATGCAAAATCCTGAATTATCACCGCTTCGGGTATTAGAAGCGGCTAAAGACAGAAAACTTACGATTTAGAGCGATAATGTAAAAACTTTGGAAATATATAACAACATCCTATAACACTTATAATGCATAATATGCCGCCTGATACAATAGAAAACGACACGCCAAATGCAGCAGCGACCAGGCCTGCTTCAGTGTCGCCTAATTTTGGTCCGCTTAAGTAACTAATCATTTCGATTCCTGCTAAGCGTCCACGATAGTCGTTAGGTATAGTGTCATTCCACATAATGCTGCGAAAGATGCCGCTGACAGCATCAAAAGCACCTGCAAGACATAAGAAAAATAAAGCAATCCATAGATTTGATGCAAGTCCAAAAAAGATAATTGAAACACCCCATAAGCCTGCTGAAATTGCGATTGCTCTGCCATGATATCTAATGTGTTTAGTCCATCCGCTTACTAATGAAAAAAGAAACGCACCGAATGCGGGTGCTGCATAAAGTAACCCTAATGTCTTAGCGCCGCCATGAGTATATGCAATGGCAGGAAATAATGCAGTAGGCATGCCAAATATCATCGCAAAAAAATCAACGAAATAGGTTCCCATCAGTTCTTGACGCGATTTCGCATAACGTAATCCTGACACGAGTGCAGCCAAAGTCGACTGATCATGCAACCATTTTGGACGTGGAATATTGGACATTAAAATAAGCGTTGTTAATGAAACGATGAAGGTAGCTAAATCAGTGAGATAGGTGGTAACGACTCCAAAGTGCGCAATGATTAAACCACCGATAGCGGGGCCTGCTATCATAGAAAAGCTTGCAGCTGATGTCACTAAAGCGCTGACAGCAGGAAAGTCTTTTTTATCGACAATTTGTTGCTTAATGCTATCATACGCAGGGCGATGTAATCCCGTTAATGCTGACATGATACTTGCAACAACAAATAAAACCCATATTTTTGGGTTAGGTAGATGAGCGTTTATAGCAAGTAAAATACATCCTATCGCGATGATGGATTCGGAAAAAAATAATAAAAACTGTCTATGGTATCGATCTGCAAAAACCCCGCCTATAAGTGCAGTAAACAGTAATGGTAATAGTTGAAAAAGGCTTAATAATCCAACCATAAGAGTTGAATGGGTGAGTTGATATATTTGGTAGGGAAGCACGACGCTAGTAATCATGGTTCCAAAAAACGAAATGGTTTGGCCAATAAACAAAAGTCTAAAGTTTTTGTTTCGTTTTAAAATGCCATAATCTAAAAAATATTTCATCGGCTTTCCTCATTGAAATTTTTGCTATTTTTGAAATAACTCTCTACTCTGAAGATTTTGATCTCCTAATAGCACCGATATCACAATACGCATCAATCGCTTGGCATCCTGTAAATATTCAGGAAGCGTTAATAGCTCCTGAGAAAAGGCCAATAAACTCTCACCTTTGAAACCTCCCGCTTGTGGATTGTCTATTTGTTTAAATCCATCTCCAGGATAATATTGATAATATTTATCTGACATTAATGGCTGTCCCGTAGAAAAATCTTCATACCGTAAGCCATAACCCATTTCCTCCAAGAGTTTTTTTTCGAAAATACGTAGCATACTTTGATTTACAGGAAATACAGTTAATGATTTTAAGGTTGATACATAATGAGAAAATAATTTCGGGTGCGGATCTTGCTTTTGTAAGACGCGCACTAACAATTCATTCACATATAAACCACTTAACAAGCAATCACCACGTAATTGAAAAGGAGGTCCTTTAGCTTCTACGGATACCAGGTTCATTAATTCATTTTTACCTTGCCATGACACCAGCAAGGGAACAAAAGGTTGTAATAAAGCTTTTAATGTTGAACGATGCTTACGCACACCTTTAGCTATCAGTGATATTTTTCCATGTTCTTCGGTGAAAACGTCTAATAATAGGCTTGTTTCGCGGAATGGGCGGTGATGAAGGATAAAGGCTTGTTGTAGCAATATACGCATACAAGTTATTCATACCCCAAATTCTGCAATACCCTCTCATCATCCGTCCAATTATCTTTAACTTTTACCCACAAACGTAAAAAAACTTTTTTACCCACTAATTTTTCAATATCTTTACGTGCAAGTGTACCAATTTTTTTTAACATCTCGCCATCTTTGCCAATCACAATAGGTTTTTGACCTTCGCGTTCCACCCAAATAATAGCGCTAATTTTAACAATTTTTTCTTCATTTTCAAATGAGTCAACAACTACTGTGGTGCTATAAGGCAATTCTTCTTCGGTCGCCTGAATAAGCTTTTCACGTATCAATTCAGCCGCTTGAAATTTTTCACTTTTATCCGTAAGTTGTTCATCTGGATAAAAATGTGGATTTTCTGGAAGAAGCTTCATTATCATTGTTTCAAGCTCAACCACGTTATCCATTTTTCTTGCTGACATGGGAACAATATCTTTAAAATGATACCGCTCTTTTAAATCATTGATAAAAGGTAGTAACTGGCTTTTATCTTTTATTTTATCTACTTTATTGATGACTAGAATCACTGGCGCTTTGGTTTCATTCAATTTTTGCAAAATCATGTCGTCATCATCATTAAATCGCAGTGCTTCTACCATAAAAAGCACGATATCAGCATCCACAATGACCGAACTTGCTAATTTATTCATATATCTATTCATCGCGCGGCGTTCAGCTTTATGTAAACCCGGCGTATCAATGAATACAGCTTGCGCGGAACCTATGGTTTTGATACCAAGAATTTGATTGCGTGTAGTTTGCGGCTTAGGTGAAGTAATACTAATTTTTTTTCCAATCAAGGCATTCAACAAAGTTGACTTACCAACATTAGGTCTACCTACAATGGCAACATAACCACATTGACTATTTGAATTCATCTTTTACTATTCCTAACATAAGTTCAGCAGCTTCTTGCTCTGCTCGTCTACGACTTGTTCCCTTACCTAAAGCTTTTTGCGACATTCCTTCCACGCAACAACTGACCACAAAAGTCTGTTGATGCGACTCACCTTCGACTGACTCTACAGAATAGGTGGGTAAAGGCACATGTAAACTTTGTAAATATTCTTGTAATTTCGTTTTTGGATCTTTATGGTTAGTTGAAAAGGATAATGACTGTAGCAATGGAGCATACCAACGCAACACACATTCACGAGCCACCGCAAAACCACCATCCAAATAAATAGCGCCTATGATTGCTTCCATCGCACAAGATAAAATAGATAATCGTTCGCCGCCGCCACTCTTTAATTCACCAGGGCCTAAAAATAAATAACGACCTAACTGAAACTGTCTTGCTAAATTACCTAATGCATCACGATTAATCAGTGTTGCACGCCAACGGCTTAAATCACCTTCTTGTGCATGAGGAAATTGTTGGTAAAGCATCTCAGCGACAATAAAATTCACAATGGAATCTCCTAAAAATTCCAGACGTTCATTATTGTTATCATCACTACTACAATGTGTTAAAGCCGTCTTGAGTATTTTTGGGTTATTAAAGTGATAACCTAATTTACGACACAATTCTTCACTCATATTAATGCACTGCTTTCCCTAGTCGACCCCATCGTATTTTATGATCGAATGAATCCCAACTCATCCATACATAATTTGCTTTACCTACAATATTTTCATATGGCACAAATCCCCAGAACCGGCTATCAGCACTACTGTCGCGATTATCACCCATCACAAAATACATGTCTGGAGGTACGAGAACATCTTTAAAATCTTCGCCATATCTTGCTTCATTGATATAAATGGCATGTTTTACACCAAAAAAATCTTCCATTTTTTCTTTGACTTCCCAAAGACGTCCGTCTTCATCTCTATTATTCGTTATTCCTATGTCACTCTGATTTATTTTTTGACCATTAACATATAAAATTTTATCCATATAACTAATTTTATCCCCTGGAACTCCGATCACCCGCTTAATAAAATTAACGGATGGATTAGGCGGCCAACGAAATACGATAATATCACCATGCTTAGGCTGGTAATTAGGATAAATAACGGTGTGTGAAACTGGCAATCTCACACCGTAATGAAATTTATTTACTAAAATAAAATCGCCAGCAGCCAGGGTCGGCTCCAATGAACCTGTTGGAATACGAAAAGGTTCATATAAAAATGATCTCAATAAAAACACCAATAATAAAACAGGAAAAAATGATCTTGCATAATCAATCAGAATAGGTAATTTTAATTCCGGAGGATTTGGCAAACCTTTAGTTGCTTTAGCATAGGCTTGCTTACGTTTTTTCATTAAAAACAATTGATCAAAAAGCGCGATAACACCGCTAACCACTACCGCATAAAATAATATCAGCTCGAAATTAAAATTCATCATCATCCTCCAATCTTATTTATCCACCTTTAAAATCGCCAGAAACGCTTCTTGTGGTATTTCAACATTTCCCACCTGTTTCATACGTTTCTTACCTTCCTTTTGTTTTTCTAACAACTTGCGTTTGCGAGTAATATCGCCGCCATAACATTTTGCTATCACATTTTTACGCAATGCTTTTACTGTTGATCTTGCAATAATCTGCGCACCTATTGCCGCTTGAATGGCAACATCAAACATCTGTCTTGGAATAAGTTCGCGCATTTTTTCGGCCAACTGTCTGCCTTTATACTGTGCCTGATCTCTATGCACAATAAATGCGAGCGCATCCACTTTATCGCCATTAATTAATAAATCAAGTTTTACTAAATCAGCAGCCTGAAAATAGGAAAAACTATAATCCAATGAAGCATAGCCGCGACTCACCGATTTTAATCGATCAAAAAAATCGAGCACGACTTCATTCATAGGAATTTCATATGTCAATGATACTTGTGTACCCAAGTATTGCATATTTTTTTGAATTCCGCGCCTTTCATTACAAAGCGTCATCACATTGCCTAAATATTGTTGCGGGACAAGAATATTGACTTTTGCAATAGGCTCACGTAATTCTTCAATATAATTAGTCGCAGGTAACTTAGAAGGATTATCTACGTAGAGTGTTTCACCTTTTGTTGTAATCACTTCATAAACTACCGTGGGTGCTGTGGTAATTAAATCTAAATTATATTCACGCTCAAGTCTCTCTTGCACAATCTCCATATGCAACAACCCAAGAAATCCACAACGGAATCCAAAACCTAACGCTTCTGATGATTCAGGTTCATAAAATAATGCAGCGTCGTTTAAACAAAGCTTTGCGAGGGCTTCTCTAAATGCTGGAAAATCATCGGAACTAATCGTAAAAAGTCCTGCATAAACCTGTGGTTTTATTTTTTTAAATCCTGGAAGCGGCCCACTTGAAGGTTTATGCGTATGAGTTAAGGTATCACCCACGGGAGCGCCATTAATGTCCTTAATACCTGCAACGACATAACCTACTTCACCCGCTTTTAACAAACCGGTTGATACACGTTTAGGTGTAAAAATACCTATGCCTGCAACCTCATGGCTGCGCCCAGTCGACATCACTTGCATTTTTTCGCCAACTTTTAAGGTGCCATTTTTAACCCTAACCAACGATACTACACCTAAATAACTATCAAACCAGGAATCAATAATTAATGCTTGCAAAGGTGCATCGACATCCCCTTCTGGTGCGGGTATATCAGTGATAATTTTCTCAAGTAAATCTTCAATCCCTAAACCTGTTTTGGCACTTACTCGTAATGCATTCTGGGCTTCTAAACCAATAATTTCTTCAATTTCATGAATCACACGTTCAGGATCGGCTTGTGGAAGATCAATTTTATTCAATACAGGCACGACCTCTAAACCTTGCTCAAGAGCTGTATAACAAACGGCTAACGTTTGCGCCTCCACACCTTGTCCTGCATCCACTACGAGTAGTGCACCTTCACATGCCGCAAGAGAACGCGAGACCTCATAAGAGAAATCCACATGTCCAGGGGTATCAATAAAATTTAGTTGATAGGATTCACCACTACGCGATTTATAATGAAGCGTTACGCTGTGTGCTTTAATAGTGATCCCACGCTCGCGCTCAAGATCCATGGAATCCAGCACTTGTTCTGCCATTTCACGATCAGCCAAACCACCACAAATCTGTATTAAACGATCTGCCAAGGTCGACTTACCATGATCAATGTGAGCAATAATTGAAAAGTTGCGTATATGTTGCATAGTTGATGTTATACCGATAAAGCGGTGAATAGTAGCGTATTTTTGGCTATCTTTCTACTTACTTAAAACAACGCAGACATAAAAGTAAATGACGATAGCTGTCAAACTCCAAAGAATCGTTAAAAATTAAACAAGAATATCTGTGCTTATTGCCTGGTATTTGAAAACGCAGTACACAACACTTCAAGGTAACTGTGCTATCACCCATTAAAATAGCGATACACTCACCTTGATTCATCAAAATTTGCCAATGCCTGCCATAGATATGCCTAAGACCTTTAAGAGCTTTAGGACCTATCAATAAACCATGTACAAACAATAGGTTAATACCATACAAAGAGCTAACAAAAACTAATAGTATCTTCATCCAACTCTCCATATTTAAGCTCATCATAGCTAACACACTACCAAACCAAAGAAATAGGCTTAAAAAAATGGCAGTTTTTGACGGTTTAAGCTGAATGTCTATGTTTTGCATGATAACGAATCTTTTCTACCATCATGATAAAATCCGAATGATTGGGTGGTTCTTTTCCGGTAAGCCATAAAAATAAGTCCTGGTCATTTTCGGATAATAATTGTACAAAAATGAATTGTTCTTCTTCCGTGAGATTTGTATACACTTCTTCTAAAAAATTTCCTAATAAAACATCAAGTTCCAACATTCCGCGTCTGCAAGCCCAGCGTAAACGAGATGGCACTGTAGTTTCTTTCATAAAAATACTCTCCAAAATCATTTTTTAATTGCGAACACTCAATAAGATGAGTAAGCTAAAAATATAACAAACCATAGGGAGGGCACGTAAATATGGTGAAGAAAAAAGAGCCTAAAACAAACAATGGACCCGAGTCAAGTCATAAAAAAGATAACTTGATTAAAGCACTGCGTCCCTTATGTAACGATTTTCCATGGATGACTGATTTAATTACCAGCATTAAAGCTGCTCCTCTGCTTGAAACTAACTTTGAAATATCGGGTCTTGCACGTAGTATTACTTATGAATTACTAAAAGAAAATCCAATGTTATTGAAGGATAAAAATAATATCAAAACGCTTCCTTTAAAAAACCTTATTTTACAATTAAATAATCAAGTTGATGTATTAAAAAATCGTAAGGAAAGCATAGCTAAAGCTACAGAAGAAGCCTATAATAGCTTAGTCAGAAAAAAAGCTATAAAAAAGCAATCCAAACTATAAAGCATATCCATCCTAAGAGACAATTCACTTTCACATATGATCATATCTTACTAATTTATAAAGAGAATACCAATGAAAAAAAATTATTATGATTATCTTTCAAAAGAAATAGACCAATTAAAACAAACAGGTCTTTATAAAGCCGAACGCGTCATCACATCGCAACAACAAGCTGTTATTACGGTAAATACAGCCTTAAGTGTCATTAATTTATGTGCAAATAATTACCTTGGTTTATCCAATCATCCGGACATTATGCATGCTGCAAAACACGCTATTGAGCGCTATGGTTATGGCATGTCCTCTGTGCGGTTCATCTGCGGTACACAGAGTGACCACAAAGAGCTAGAACAACGTCTTAGCGATTTTCTTGGCATGGAAGACACTATTCTTTATTCTTCCTGCTTTGATGCAAATGGGGGATTATTTGAAACTTTATTAGGTCCAGAGGATGCTGTGATAAGCGATGCGCTCAACCATGCAAGCATTATTGATGGTATCCGTCTTTGCAAAGCAAAACGCTACCGCTACAACAATAATGATATGAATGACCTTGAAGATAAATTAAAAGAAGCCAAAGATTGTCGTTTCCGCCTTATCGCAACAGATGGCGTATTTTCTATGGATGGGATTATTGCAAATTTAAGCGCAATTTGCGATCTAGCCGAACGTTATGATGCACTCGTCATGGTCGATGACTCACACTCTGTAGGATTTATGGGAAAAAATGGCCGCGGCACACATGAATATTGTCAAGTCATGGGCAAAGTAGACATCATAACAGGAACATTAGGTAAAGCATTAGGCGGTGCATCAGGCGGTTATACGAGTGGTAAACGTGAGGTGATTGAATGGTTACGACAACGTTCACGACCTTATTTATTTTCAAATGCATTAGCACCTGTGATTACAGCCTCATCCATTAAAGTATTAGATATGCTTGAAACAAGCCATGATTTAATAAAAAAAGTGCATGATAATAGCGCTTATTTTAGAAAACATATGCAGGCATTAGGATTTACTCTTGTCCCTGGCGAACATCCTATTATTCCTGTCATGTTGGGCGATGCTAAACTCGCAAAAACCATGGCAGATGAGTTACTCAAAGAAGGCGTGTATGTGATAGGATTTTCTTATCCTGTTGTCCCTCATGGACAAGCTCGCATCCGCACACAAATGTCAGCCGCGCATGAAAAACAACACCTGGACAGAGCCATTGAAGCTTTTGCTAAAGTAGGCAAAAAACTTGGAGTCATCGCATCATGAAAGCATTAGTCAAATCAAAACCTGAAAAAGGCATATGGTTAACCGACGTTCCAGAACCTAACATGGGCCATAATGATCTTTTAATTAAAATTAAAAAAACAGCAATCTGCGGAACTGATATTCATATATATCATTGGGATGCCTGGGCACAACAAACGGTACCTGTCCCGCTTGTCACAGGACATGAATTTGTTGGTGAAATTGTAGATATGGGAGAACATGTCGAAGGGTTTAAACGAGGAGACCGTGTTTCTGGTGAAGGCCACATCGCATGCGGCTTTTGTCGAAATTGCCGCGCTGGCAGGCGCCATGTCTGCAGAAAAAACGATAGCGTAGGCGTCACTCGCACCGGATGTTTTGCTGAGTATATAACTATACCTGCTGTTAACGCTTACCCTATTCCAGACAATATTAGTGATTCGACAGCATCTATTCTAGATCCTTTTGGTAATGCAACACATACAGCACTTTCATTTGATCTCGTAGGTGAAGATGTATTAATTACAGGTGCAGGTCCGGTCGGAATTATGGCTGTCGCTGTTGCAAAACATGCGGGCGCAAGACACATTGTCATTTCCGATGTGAATGAATATAGGCTTGCACTGGCTAAAAAAATGGGTGCAACCCTCGCTTTAAACATACAACAAACCACCCTGAAAGACGCCATGCATTCACTAGGTATGCGGGAAGGATTTGATATTGGACTCGAAATGTCTGGCAATCCTAAAGCTTTCGGCGATATGTTGACACATATGAATCACGCAGGAAAAGTCGCACTCCTTGGATTTTTGCCGCGCGATACACAAATCGACTGGAACCAAATTATTATGAAAGGTTTGCTAGTCAAAGGTATTTATGGACGTGAAATGTTTGAAACCTGGTATAAAATGATTAGCATGTTACAGAGCGGCTTAGATATATCACCTGTGATCACGCATGAATTTCATATCAATGAATATCAAAAAGCATTCGATACCATGCTTTCGGGTCAGAGCGGCAAAGTTATCATGAGTTGGGCATAACATGAAACCTACTTTAATACTCCAACCTATTCATAACAGCTCGTCAGACATGATAAAAACGTTTGCGCAAGGCAAGCCGTTGTCTAGCGAGCAAATGAATTTTTTAGCCTGGCATGAACATGAATTAAGTTCTACAGCACTAGACCCGCTTATTAAATACTATCTTGAGTCAGAAAAAAAACACCGCAAACACTTTGGTAATTTTTTATTACCGCATGAAGAATTAAATAGTGAAGATATAAAAAAACTAAAAGAAAGAATTCGCGCAACATTAAAAGATAAGTACAGTCATCTGGCAATTGAAATGACTGAAAAACAATATCTGCAATTTAAAAAATATGCGGCATTAGAGTTAATTTATTGGGGAGGTTATGAGTTCACTTCTGGCGCAAAATTCTATGTGGGCGGTGTAATGCCAGCTATTTATTTCCAATGGGCCGAATTCTTTGGTGTATGGAAATATGCCATGATTCATGAAGAAAAACGATTACGCCATACTGCCATGATTTATTTTGAAGCGATGCGTAATCGTGATCTCAATCAATGTGTGAATGATTATAAACGAACCCAACAAAATGAAATTTTACTTCAACAAAAATTAATTATTGAAAAAAAACCTGCTATTGAGCAACCTTGTCTTACGCATTATTATCATATTGATCATTTAGAAAAAAGATAATTATTCAATGGTTGCCACAGGCCAAATCGTGAACGTTACCGTTTGCGAGCCCGCTTGCGTCTTTTTTATCGAGTTTTAATCAATATTTTCATACCCACAATCCCTCAAACATTCTACTAATCAAACCGCCTTTGAAATACCGTAAAAAAACTGCTATAATAATTTATATGTCCATTGTTGGCAAGAGGTTGATTATGAAGGTTCCATATAAAAAAAGCATTACATTCAAAGTATTAAAGCGAATTGAGAGGCTTTCTGGGGAGGTTGTTTTACGCTCAGATGTTGCTAATATCGCCGACTCACGTCAAATTAGCCGCGCTCTAAACCGCCTTGTACAAAGTGGGCGCTTGGCTAAGCTGGGCTATGGAGTATACGCTAAGTTAGCTCGCTCTGAGATCGCTAAAACGACCTATCTTAAGGAAGGTGTACTTCCAACAATGCGAGCAGTCTTAGATAGGCTTAATATTCGCTGGGAGCCTTCTCCTGAAGAACAAGATTACCAAACAGGAAGATCAACCCAGATTCCTGTCAATCCAACGACAAAACTAAAAGATAGATTTCGCAGACAATTGCGTTATCGTGATATGGAGTTAACACGTGGATAAACTTCTTACTCAAGAACAATTAAAAGAACTAGTATCTGTAACAGCAGAAACGTTACGTATCAAATATCCATCCATCATTGAGAAGGATTATTATGTTACCCACGTCATTCACTCTCTATCTGGAATTGAAAATGAATACTTCCGACTAAAAACTAGAAGAATATTATCGTTATTTTATTTGGGATGTCGGTATATAAAAAAAGAAATGAAAAGAAGGAATGATGGATTAGGAACAACAATAATTGAGGGATTGATGTATGTTATGTGAAAAAATCTCGAAATTGTTGCAAACCCTAAGCCTCCCCTCTCCGGCTCTCCCCTCCAACAAAAAACGTTGGAGGGGAGAGTGACTTTCTTCTCAAATTATGCGTCGATCCTACAGCCCCCGCCCCTTTCCTCCAAAAAAAGCATTGGAGGAAAGGGGTGACTAGAAGCTATAGGCCGTGAACACTTACCAAATAACTAAACAACCCACGCAGACCCATAGCCTCCCCGCCCTGTGGTCTGCCTGGCCTTGTCTTCACATTCCATGCCATAACATCATAATGCAACCACGGAATATTATCCGGCACAAACTCTTTCAAAAATAATGCGGCTGTAATAGCACCGCCATAAGAATCACTACCACAATTATTGATATCAGCAATAGAACTATTAAGTGAATCACGATATAAACCAAATAAAGGTAATCGCCAGATTGGATCTTGAACCTGATAGGAATGTTTAATCACTTCTTCGCAAATTTTATCATTATTTGAAAACACGGCAGGTAACTCAGTCCCTAACGCGATACGTGCAGCACCTGTTAATGTCGCCATATCAATGATTAAGTCGGGTGATTCACTCGCAGCTTCTGTTAATGCATCTGCTAAAACCACTCTGCCTTCAGCATCGGTATTACCAATTTCTATGGTCAGACCTTTACGGCTTTTAATGATATCACCTGGTCTATAAGCATTGCCTGAAACTGAGTTTTCGACTGCAGGAATAAGCACGCGTAATTGAATATTAAGTTTTGCACTCATGATCATTTGCGCTAAACCTAATACATGCGCCGCACCACCCATGTCTTTTTTCATTAATAACATAGCTGATGAAGGTTTAATATCCAAACCACCTGTATCAAAACAAACACCTTTTCCAACTAATACCACCAAAGGATGTTTTTTATGGCCCCAACGCATATCAATCAAACGCGGTGCATCATCGCTGGCACGTCCTACGGTATAAATGCATGGGTAATTATGTTTTAACAAGGTTTCACCAACGATATGTTTTGTTCTAGCTTTATATCGTTTCGCCAACACATTAGCAGCATCAGCTAACTCCGATGGGCCCATATCATCAGCAGGAGTATTGATTAAATCGCGCACAAAATAAATCGATGCAACGGTATTTTCAACATAACTTGCATCTATATTCTTTATCAAAACACATTTTGCAGATTTACGTTTAGGTTTTTTATAACGATCAAATTGATAAGCACCTAAACCCCATGCAATGGCAAATGATGCATAATAACTTTTATCAATTTCAAAATAATAATCACCCTCAGGTAAACTTAAAGGTAAAATACCCACACTCCAAGATTGCTTCAATTCTGAAATGCAACATAAGACCTTGATAAGCTTTCCTGTTTCATCTGGGATAAGAGAAAAACTACCAGGCTCAGATTTAAATTGGGTAGCTTGCAACCAATTTTTTACATGCTTATCTTGCTTCGCTCGCCATGTTTCCATTTCCTTTTGGGGTATGATAGTAATAGGTATTGCGCTTTTACTCATGGTTTTTTGGAAGCAAGCTAACATGGCATATCCTTTATTGTAATAAACTTCCTGCAGGGGTGTACGCAACATTTAGTGCTTCAGCAACCGCTTTATGCGTATATTTACCTTTATATACATTCAAACCATTCAATAAATGGGGATCATGTATCAACGCATCTTTATAACCTTTATTAGCCAATGCTAAAACAAAGGGTAAAGTCGCATTATTCAATGCAAACGTCGACGTTCTTGGCACCGCACCTGGCATGTTAGATACACAATAATGGACAATACCATCCACAATATACGTTGGATTTTGGTGTGTGGTAGCTTTGCTTGTTTCAAAACAACCGCCTTGGTCAATTGAAACATCCACCATCACAGAACCATGACGCATATTTTTTAACATATCGCGGCTAACCAAACGCGGTGCTGAGCCACCGGGAATTAAAACTGCACCCACGACTAAATCAGCCGTTGCAATATGCCGCTCAATCGCATCCGTGGTAGAATAAACAGTCATAATTCTTGAACCAAACTGTAAATCCAAATGATTCAAACGTTCGAGTGATTTATCAATCACAACGACACGAGCGCCCATACCCATCGCAACACGCACTGAATTGGTACCGACTACACCACCGCCTAATACGACAACCTTGGCAGGCGCAACTCCTGGAACACCGCCTAACAAAATTCCGCTGCCTTGATTGGTAATTTCTAAGCTCGTCGCACCTGCTTGTATGGCCATACGACCAGCCACTTCACTCATGGGCGCTAAAAGCGGTAAACCACCCAATTTATTAGTCACTGTTTCATACGCTATTGCAATACAACCTGATTTTTCTAATAAACGCGCTTGTTCTGGATCTGGAGCCAAATGCAAGTAGGTAAATAAGACTTGGCCGGATCGAAGCATGCGACATTCTTGCAACTGGGGTTCTTTTACTTTAACAATCATATCTGCTTTAGCAAAAACTTCTTCTGCAGTTTGCACTATGCTTGCGCCCACATGCTCAAATGCAGCATCATCGATGCCTATGCCCATCCCCGCATCGTGCTGGACCACGACTTGATGACCGTTTGCAACCAATTCACGCACACTGCTAGGAATAAGGCCTAGACGAAATTCATTATTTTTAATCTCTTTTGGAACACCAATTAACATACTTATCTCCTCGTAGAAAATTATTTTGCAAGCTCAAGCAGTAATTTATTCATGCGCTGCACAAAAACTGCGGGTTCTTTCAATTGACCACCTTCTGCAAGCACCGCTTGATCAAATAAAATATGCGTCCACTCATTAAATCGTTCTGAATTATTTTCATGAGCTAAAAGTTTTACTAAAGCATGGTCCGGATTTAATTCAAAAATAGGTTTAACCTCCGCCACATCTTGTCCGGCTGCTTTTAATAAACGTTGTAATTGTATACCCATATCATTTTCATCAGCCACTAAACAAGATGGCGAACTTGTGAGACGATGTGAAATACGAACTTCTTTAACTTTATCGCCTAGCTCGGTTTTAACTTTAGTGATAACTTCATCAAATTCTTTTTTTAATGATTCTTCTTTCTTTTTCATTTCATCTTTTTGAGTTTCAGATCCTGCGATTTCATCAAAACTGACATCGCCTTTTGCAACAGAATGTAATGCTTTACCATCAAACTCATTAAGATGGGCCACCAACCATTCATCGACTCTATCGGATAATAACAATACTTCGATGTTATTTTTACGGAAAATTTCCAAGTGTGGACTTGCTTTCGCTGCATGGAATGAATCAGCCGTGATAAAATAAATTTTCTTTTGGTCCGGCTTCATGCGGCTCACATATTCTTCAAACGATACTGTTTGAATAGGCGAATCGGTATGAGTCGATGAAAAGCGTATTAACTTAGCCACACGTTCACGATTTGTAAAATCTTCTGCGGGCCCTTCTTTTAAGACATTCCCAAATTGTTTCCAGAATATGGCATATTTATCTTTGTCATCTTTCGCCAATTTGTCCAAGGTATCGAGAACACGTTTCACTAGAGCATTGCGTAATTTGATCATGGTAGCATTATCTTGCAATATTTCTCGGGAAATATTTAAAGGCAATGCATTCGTGTCCACAATACCTCGCACAAAACGCAAGTAATTCGGCATGAATTGATCAACTTTATCCATAATAAAGACACGTTGAACATAGAGTTTTAATCCCTTTTGCTGTTCCTGTTGAAACATATTCATGGGTGCATGCATAGGAATGTATAACAAACTGATGTAATCTAAATTACCGCCTTCAACCTGATTATGCGCCCAGACTAAAGGATCCTGGAAATCATGCGCAATGTGCTTGTAATGTTCTTTATATTGTTCATCAGTGATAGAGTTTTTTGGTAAAACCCATAATGCAGTCGCTTTATTGACTGCTTCCCATTCAGCTGGTTTTTTATCTTTCTCGTCCACACTTTCCATGTGATGCATCATGATAGGCAAACTCACATGATCGGAATATTTTGTAATAATCGTACGTAACCGCCAAGCATTCAAAAAATCGCCTTCAGATTCTTTAATATGTAAGCAAATTTCAGTTCCTCTGTCATTTTTATCAACATTTTCTATGGTATAAGCACCTTCACCATTCGATTCCCAACGCACACCATGTTCTTTGGTTAACCCTGCACGACGAGTTGTTACAGTGACTTTATCTGCCACAATAAATGCCGAATAAAACCCGACACCAAATTGTCCTATCAAATGAGCATCTTTCTTTTGATCACCCGTTAACTGTGATAAAAAGTCGCGTGTGCCTGATTTTGCAATGGTACCCAAATTAGCGATGACCTCATCACGGCTCATACCAATACCATTATCGCGTATCGTAATAGTGCGAGCTTTTTCATCAAAACTCACATAAATTTTTAATTCTGGATTATTTTCGTACAATGCCGCATCAGACAAGGCTTCGAAACGAAGTTTATCGGCCGCATCAGAAGCATTTGAAATCAATTCACGCAAAAATATTTCTTTATTGCTGTATAAAAAATGTGTGACAAGATGCAGTAATTGCTTAACTTCTGCTTGAAAACTAAGGGTTTCTTGTTGTGCTGCCGCGCTCATAACTACTATGCTCCCCAAAAATAAACGATAGTCCTGTTATATGGGCGGAAAGGGAATATTCAAGGGTGTGTTTATCATTTATTCATTATAGGATATTTTGCAGCTCTTGAATTTTTATAATTTAATATTTTTTCAATAGTTTCAGGTTCTCTTTGTAATAATAAAAGAAGAATTCGAGCAGCACCTTGTGGGCGCCTACTACCCTGCTCCCAATGTTGAATAGTACGCGGACTAAAACCAAAACGACTAGCAAATACGGGTCTAGATAAGTGAAGCTTTGCTCGAATTGACTTGACATCAATATTTTCAGGTATGGCTATTTTATGAGTTATAGCTCGTGTTTTTTTGCCGCGCATATATTTTATGGCTTCTTGCATACCCTCAATGACTTCATTGCCTATATTTCGTTTACTCATAAGTTTTACCTCACTTTTTACATTCTTTTTTAAGTGCATTTGCTAATACTATCAATTGAGATTTCTGTCATGTTTTTGTTTTCAACTTACCCTTATTTTTGCGTCATCCCGCGCACGCTTCCCGCTTAAAAGCATAGCGGGACAAGCCTAGCGCGGGACTCAGCGACTTTTAGGAAGCTATCTTTTAACAAAAAGGTGATCAAGTGGATTTATTATTGCTTATGCAATTCCATTTTTTCGACATCCGCATTAATGGTTTGATTCAACACCGTCATGGCTATCTTACCTGTTATCCTATCAACTAACTTCCCATCTGGCGAAATCATACCCGTTAAATGAACATCTTGGGAATCTAATACCAAACGTCCAGCAACAGGATCGCAGAAGCCAGGCAATACGACTTCTTTGCTAGCTGGACAAAGACCCGAAGTTTTTTGTAAACTCATTTTAAAATCATAGGAATTAGGCGTGGATTTAGGGATAACTATGCCTGTGCCGTGGTATACACAAGTAAACTTAAAAAGTATGGTAGCAGACACTGTACCAGTACCTGACCATGCGCCTGGGATATTATCACAAACGTTTCCTCCAGCTTTTTGTGATTGAAGTATGATATCTGCATGGGCTGCGGTTGAAAAGAGAGCTAGATTGAGTGCGACACCTAAGACGAGTTGCTTTAATTTCATAAGATAAACTCCGTTTTATTGAATTGAATGATAGGATGCAGGGTTATCGTAGCATAGGATGGTAAGAATGATAGAGGGAGGATTGAGAAAGATAATGATGGCTGATTATATTTGAAACACTATCTTTCTCGTTTTTATACAAACCTTACCTACGACCTCCACTACTAACGCTCGGCTTCGTCTCATCATCACTCCTACCAGAAGGAGCAATGTATTCCGACGAAATACCTCGGATTTCTCTCCCTTCACTTGAGAGCGCTTTTTGCATGGCGACTTTTTCCTTGACTACATTTGCATTATCTCCAATAGAAGGAGTAGTTAAAAGAAATTTAATCATGTAATCAACCGACATTTCTGATAGCGAAGTCTTCTCATCCTGCTTCACTCTTGATGCCTCTACATTAGCTCTTAAAATTGTATGAATCACCTTCAGCTCTTCTGGCTCTGGTGGCAAAACACATTTTCCATCTACCAATTCAGCCCGATACCCTACTTTTTCAGCTAATGTTCTATACATAAACCCACAAATTGAAGTCAATGAGGGCTCTCTCCAAAAAACCCTTACTGGTTCACATTTCGCAAGCGCAGTAAAACTTTTCTCGATTATTTCCTTGAGAACTATAGGATCGAGATCCTTATTAGCAATTATATCTCGCAACAACTTCTGATTTTCTGTATTTTTTATTATTTCATTAAACTTTAAAAAACATTCGCGTATCTTTAGAGGATTATATGTATTGTTAAGTAATTTCGGTAGCTCAGTCACTAGTTCGTTATTATCAAGTAATTTTGACAGCTCAGTTACTACTGTTTCTGGTGTTTTGTTTTTATCATATCTTATTAAACTCCTAGTAATTTTAACATCGCTGGGGACTGTTTTTTGTTCCGCTTGAGCAGAAGAAGCATCAACTACTTCTTGTTTCCCTCCACTAGACTTTTCAGATGCAGTAACTACCGCACCTGTTGATATGCTATTACTTAACATTGCCGCCGCAGTAGGAAGAACAGTCAGGGCAAGTCCAGCAGCTTCCAAAGACAATGGTACTCCAATACTAGTTGATGCAGCAGTTGATATAGCAGATGCTGCTACTCCTAATTTTTCTCCAACCACCCCTAGATGCAATGTCGTTGTTGCTGTATTTAAGGCACCCGTCACTGCAGTTGCAACACTCGGCCCACCAATAGCTCCTGCTATACCTACTACAGCAGTAGGTGCTAAGAACGCAAATGCGCCTATACCGCCTAAACTTGTTACAAAACCAATAGCACGTCCGATCCATTTACCCGCAACGTCACCAAACATTCGCGAAGGTCGAGCACCCTTAGCTCCTGCTTCTTGAGCTGATTGGATGGGATTAAATGAAATAGCGTAGCGCACGAATGAAGACAATGCACCAGCGAGTTCTCCTACGGCACGAACAACCAGATTATTTGTTGGTTTACATAAAGCTTTTTCAATTGCATGTAATGGCCATTCCACTATTAATTTAATAGGCCATTTTACAAATAAGGATATAGGAGACGCTAAAACTGCACCGACAATGGCGAATCCATTTCTCCACCCGCTAGCTGTAGGATATTCTTTTGGTAAGAAGAATATTGAGTGTACTAAAGGTCTCGGTGCCCCATATTCATCACGACGATCGAAAACATCTTCAAATGAAGATGGCGGCAATTTATTTTTGATATACGTTTTTACTGAATTTATATCTGAAACATCTAAGCTACGAAATAAATTAATGAGTTCTTGCTCCTTTACCCTATCATCAGGAGATTGACATAGTAATGTTAAAGCAGTCTCTTTTGCATGATCATATACAAGCTTAGCAGCTCTATATGAAGGATCCTTATCACCCTTTGATTTTTGTATTGATTCTAAGGTTTTTTCTAATCGAGATAGTCTCTGAAATAATTCAAAATGATTTTCTATAAAATTTTTCGATTCTCCCTCTTGGCTTCGAACATAGCTTTCTACACCGCTTGCTATAGCTTGTGCATAAGTTGGAGAAATCTTATGTGCTTCTGTCGTTAAAGTTGACCAATTTACAATATAATCTGATATTAATGATATCAATAAAATATTGTCATCAGTCTGTAGTTGTCTCAACTTAAACATATCTTTGATAATAGTATTTATATCGCCATTCTCATCACAATAGTCCTTGAAACATTGAGAAACCATTGCATATACCAACTCCATCATGGATTTTTTGAGGCGTGTATTTTCCTTGAATTTAGCTATGGGCCCACGCTCCGCAGATAACATTAATGTCTGAGTAAAGCCAGAAGCAGGGTAATCTTTTTCTTGTTGTTCCAAAATAGATTTATATTTAGGAAGAAAAATATTAACAACTCGTTTTTTTGCTTCTTGCATTTCAGGTAAGTTAACCCTTGACCAATCATTTGTAATTCGTGAAAGTTGTGGTTTTATCTCAGCAGGATTTGTCATTTTAGCAATCCTTTGCTGAGATTGAATTCTAGGATCAGTTATCGCAAGATTCTTTGTTTTAAGTATGTTTATTTTTTGAATAAAATTTCCGACTGAGGAATCATCGAACTCCTTAGAGTCACGAATGCTCTCTTCTGTGGGCAGAGAAGAAGATTGTAATTGTTTAATAAACGCAAGTTCCTTATTCGTAAATTGAGGGTACTCATTCCAATAGCGAAACAATATCTGTGCAAAAGATAACTTTTCTACATCATCATGACTGCTTAACATCGCATCAATCCTCATTTATCAAAATATTTTAATGACCACTATCTACTCTTGCGGATATCTATCATCTTAAGATAATTCAATCATTTCGTATAATTATAAACCAAAACACAACAAAAATTAAGCTGTTTTTTGCTTTTTGTCTGTTTTGTTGCTTAATATGAGTTAACAATATTTCGATAATCCGCCGTTGACATTATATTTAAACTAGTCTATATTTAAATAAACTAGTTCTAGAGGTATAAATATGCAAACCTTAGGCGCTTTCCAAGCAAAAACCCACCTCTCTCAATTACTTAACGACGTGGAACAAAAAGGTGAAACCATCGCCATCACCCGACACGGGCGCGTTATTGCACTCCTGACGCCTGTGCTCACAGAAGATCCTGTCGCTTCGGCCATTGATTCTATTCGAAAAAACCGTCAAGGTATCACCCTGGGAAAATCCTTGTCCTTAAAGTCATTGATAGAGGAAGGTCGTCGATGAAATTTGTATTAGATTGCTCTGTGACAATGGCTTGGTGTTTTGAGGATGAGGGAAATACATATACCGAGAAAATATTGGATTTTCTTCAAAAGAAAAATGAAGCGCGCGTCCCACCGATTTGGAAATTAGAAGTCATTAATGTTCTTTTGCTTGCTGAAAAAAAGAAAAGAATCGATCGGTTGATTGCAGCTAATTTTAAAAATGCCTTATTACATTTACCTATTCATATCGACCACACTGCAACGGATAGAGTATTCGAAACGGTTTTTGAAATAGCAAAAGAATGCGATCTTTCTTCTTATGATGCATCCTATCTTGAATTAGCTTTTAGAGAAAAAATTCCGATTGCAACGCAAGATGAAGCGTTAATTAAAGCAGCCTCTAAAGTTCATGTAAAATATATTATGCTGCATGATCTATAGGTTTAATATTTTTATGTGCTTTTAAAGCATGCCATAAATCCCAATTTTGCTGCAAATTAAGCCAAAACTGAGGCTCCATTTGGAATGCATCAGCAAATGCGAGCGCTGATTCCGCACTGACTCCGCGACGACCGTTTATAATTTCATTTAAACGAGCATAAGTCCAACCCAAGTGAACAGAAAATTCTTTTTGGGTAATCCCCATGGGTTCCAGAAACTCTTTTAAAAGCATTTGTCCAGGGTGTGTAGGTGGTCGTTGTTTTGGTAACATAAATATTTTCCTCTTAGTGATAATCTATCACATCAACATTGCTAGCTTCGTCGTCTTCCCATTTAAAAATTACTCGCCATTGTTTATTGACTCTTACACTCCATAGATCTTTTAAATTACCTTTTAATTTTTCAAGGTTATTTCCAGGAGGTACACGCAATGTATCAATTTTTGTTGCTCCATTTAGCTGATCGAATAATCGCCTAATTTTATTATGCAAATCTATAGGGATCTTTCTTGCAGATGCAGACATGATCCCATCAAATATATCTTGAGCTGTTTTGCTTTTAAAATTTCTTATCATAGCAACAGGATATATCATATATCGATATATAGCAATCAATTTTGGACTGAATACATTACCAATTCTACAATGAATTCAAAATCTCTATTAAATCAGCCTGACATATGCCCACAAATACTCTATAATTATCATCAACACACACTTATTGATCTACTCTATGACTCACCCTACTCTTCAATTATCAGGCTTCACCTTCGCGGAACTCTTCCACGCAGAAGGATTGCAAAAACTTGACCAGCAGTTTATGGCCAAGCTTAAGCAGACAAATGCAGATTTATATCATGATTTACAGGCTTATCGACAAGAATCTCAAACCTTTTCAACCCTTGCCGTAAGCGAGTTATTACTCGCCGTAGCCCCTGTTTTAGAAGATTTTCTTATTCATTTGTTTAATATTGAAGAAGAGGCAGCCATAGCAGAAGCGCGTACGCTATCAAATAATCCTGTTTCTGCATTTAAAAAATTCTTTGTGCTTAGACGCGCAAAAAAGCAGATGTTAAATACAGAGAATTTACTTGATTATACACTGCTAACTCATTGGTTAGACGAACAATTATCGAAAGCGCCCTTGCAAAGCGATGATAAAGAATTAGCCATTAGTCTGCTCGCCATTCAATATATAGAGCAACCTGAATACTATGCGGATAGCATAGATAAACTCACTCAATGGTGCGTACACGGCCTTGTGACCCCAGAAGCAAAAGCTTATGTCAGGCATTGGACCAGCTTTCGCCTTCCTGAACGATTAGATTACGAACATTTAGTACCTTGCTCACCTATAGAGCAAGATAAACTTAACCGTTTGACCACCACAGAACTACGCTTGCGCGATGGCTTTACATTAACCGATCCACGTATGACAGCACGAGAAGCGCAGGATGAAATCAATTATTGCATCTATTGCCATGATCATGATGGAGATTTTTGTTCCAAGGGTTTTCCTGTCAAAAAAGGCGAACCGGACTTAGGTTTTAAAAAAAATCCTTTGGATGTCACACTCACTGGCTGTCCGCTAGAAGAAAAAATTTCAGAAATGCATGCATTAAAACGTGACGGTCATACGATTGCATCCCTGGCCATGGTCATGGTAGATAATCCCATGTGCCCCGCCACCGGTCATCGCATCTGTAATGACTGTATGAAAGCTTGCATCTATCAAAAACAGGAACCTGTGAATATTCCTCAAGCTGAAACACGTATTTTAATTGATGTGCTGCATCTGCCATGGGGTGTCGAAATTTATGATTTATTGACTCGATGGAATCCCTTGCGCCAAAAACAATTTGTCATGAAACCCTACAATGGATTAAAAGTTTTAATTGCTGGCATGGGGCCGGCAGGGTTCACTCTCGCTCATCATTTATTACTTGAAGGTTTTGCCGTGGTGGGATTTGACGGTTTAAAAATAGAACCTCTAGCAGAGCATTTAATTAAAGAACCTATTCATAGCTATGAACACCTGAAAGAATCGCTTGATGAACGCTTAATGGCAGGTTTTGGAGGCGTTGCAGAATACGGCATTACGGTGAGGTGGGACAAAAACTTTCTCAAACTTATTTATATAAGTCTGATGCGCAGACCTTATTTTCAAGTCTTTGGCAGCACACGTTTTGGCGGTACTATTACCGTTCATGATGCCTGGGAAATGGGTTTTGATCATTTTGTCTTAGCAGTGGGTGCGGGACTACCTAAAGCACTCTCTATTCCTGGCAGTCTTGCACCTGGCATGCGTCAGGCAAATGATTTTTTAATGGCATTACAACTCGGTAATGCTGCCAAAAAAGAAAGTCTTACTAATATTCAAGTACGATTACCAGCCGCCATCATAGGCGGCGGTTTAACCGGTGTTGATACTGCAACTGAAGTACAAGCCTATTATATTACACAAGTGGAAAAAATCTTAAATCGACATGAAAAATTAGCGGAAATACATGGCGAGGATTATGTACGTCAACCATTGGATCCAGCTTCCCTCGAAATTCTTGAAGAATTTTTAGCTCACGGCAAAGCGGTTCGCAAAGAACGTGAACGCGCCAAACTTAATAATGACATGCCAAACTTTATTAAGCTGATACATCAATGGGGCGGCGTGACTATTGTATATCGCCGTAAAATGCAAGAATCTCCCGCTTATATTAATAACCATGAAGAACTCACAAAAGCCTTGCAAGAAGGTGTTTTTTATCTCGAAGAACTTGAACCTTTCAGCGTTGATCTCAATCAATTTGGACATGTCGAAACCCTGGTTTGTCGCAGACGTATCATGAAAAATGAAACCGAATGGGAAACGTCAAACGAAGAAACCCGCATTCCTGCTCGATCCATTTTTGTAGCAACGGGCACACAACCTAATACCGCTTATGAATTTGAACATCGAGGCACCTTTAACCGTCAAGGTTTGCAATACCAGCATTATGAAAACGTCGATGGCGAACTCACGACCCCTCATGGGATTACGAATGTAAAACAACCTTTATTTGGGCCTTTTACTTCCTATCATAAAGATGATCATCGAGTCAGTTTGATTGGTGACACCCATCCTGTATTTCATGGCAGCGTCGTAAAAGCGATTGCATCAGGCATGCGAACTTATCCCAAAATCATAGAAGTGCTTAAAACAAAAATTAATAATCGCGGATATGATCAAGAATACCAAACTTTTGCAAAAAATATTAATGAACTCTTTAAAACGACTATTTCATCCATTGAACGTTGCTCTGAAAATGTCATCGAATTAACTATTAAATCGCCGCTTGCTGCTAAACACTTTCAAGCAGGACAATTTTACCGCTTGCAAAATTATGAATCATTTGCGCCACATATCGATCACACTTCATTACAAATTGAGCCTTTAGCACTGATTGCAACGGGTGCAGATAAACAACATGGCCTATTAACATTTATGATCATAGAAAATGGTGCGAGCTCCAAACTTTGCGCAACATTTAAAGTCAATGATCCCGTATCTTTAATGGGCCCTACAGGTGTGCGTGGAAAAATTTCTCACGAACATGAAACAGTATTAATCATTGGAACACAAATAAGTATTCCCATGTTGCAAAGTTACGGAACTGCTTTACGTGAAGCAGGCAATAGAGTCATTTATCTAGGACATTTCACATCAAGAAATGAAGTCTATCATCAGGATTCCATAGAAAAAGCGGCGGATTTAATCATATGGTCAACAAAAAATGGTGATCGTATTGATGCACGACGTTCACAGGATTTGTCTGCTGAAGGCGATGCACTTGATATCTTGTTGACTTACGCAGAAGGAAAATTAGATCCTCACAAAGCTCATATTCCTCTAACAGATGTGGACCGTATTTATGTTATAGGTAATACTGATTTATTACGCCGTTTCCAGCAAGCTCGACAGAATGAACTTAAACCGTTTTTAGTAAAAAACCCCAGTATTCATGGTTCTGTGTATAGCACCATGCAATGCATGTTAAAAGGCGTATGTGCTCAATGTTTGCAATGGCAAATAGACCCTGAAACAGGTAAACGCACAAAAGCTGTTTTCGCATGCTCATGGCCAGATCAACCCTTAGAACTCATTGATTTTGATAATTTAGATGAACGCCGCGCACAAAATCGTTTGTCAGAACACATCAGTCATTTATGGGTTGATTATTTATTTAATAAATACCATATAGAGCGAGTTTAATGATAACTATCGGATTATTAAAAGTATCAGGCAGTGACGCTCAAAAATTATTACAGGGACAATTAACTTGTGATGTCAATGATGTCACGCCTACTCAACCCCAATTAGGCGCTCACTGCAATCCACAAGGCAGAATCATTAGTTTGTTTTATTTATTTAATGATCAAGGTGATTATTATTTACAAATGCCGCGTGACATGCTTGATATTGCTTTAAAGGCTTTAAAAAAATATGCGGTTTTTTTTAAAGTTGAACTTACGGATGCAAGCAATGAATCAAGTATCCCAGGAAGTTTACCCACTTTTTTAGAAAATGGTGTTGCCATGATTTATCCAGAAACCTCAGGGATGTTTCTACCTCATGAACTTAACTTGCCTCAATTAAATGGTGTTAACTTTAAAAAAGGTTGCTTCACCGGCCAAGAAATCATTGCCCGCATGCAATATCGCGGTAAATTAAAAAATAAGTTGCATACAGCAACATGCGAAAAAGAAACGCTCGTTCGTGGAAGTGATATTTATCATGAAAAAGGCATTGCCGGAAAAATTGTGGATTATGTCGGCAGCACTTTATTGATTTTAACGAATGATACCAAGCAGCCGCTTTTCCTCGACGAAGCTTGCACTCAACCCATACAGGTGAATCATGTCTACTAAGTTACGCATCATACTCGCTCAATTGAATCTATGCGTTGGTGATATTCCATATAATTTAAACAAACTTAGGGATGCTGCAAAGCTGGCTCGCGATACTTTAACAGCTGATGTTATTGTATTCCCAGAATTAAGTATCACTGGCTATCCTCCTGAAGATCTATTGTTTCGAAAAGCATTTCTAGATGAAGCAACAGAAGCATTATATGAATTTAAAAATACTATCGACGGAATTTATTGTGTGATAGGACATCCCTATAAAACCTCCGAAGGTTTATTTAATGCCTGTTCTGTGATTTACGATGGTGAGATTCTAGGAACTTATCTCAAACAACACTTACCAAATTATGGTGTATTTGATGAATGCCGTTATTTCATTCCTGGTAACAAAAGCTGCATCATTTCCATGAAAGGAATTCCGGTAGGCATCACTATTTGCGAAGACCTTTGGTATGATGCACCGATACAGCAAGCCGCTAAAGACGGTGCGCGAATTATTTTATCGCCCAATGCCTCACCTTTTGAAGTGGATAAACATGAAAATAGACAAATCACTTTAGCGAAACGCGCTAAAGCCGCAGGATTACCTATTGTTTATGTGAATAATGTAGGCGGCCAGGATGATTTAATATTTGATGGCGGCTCTATGCTTGTTAATCAGGATGGAAAAATTTGTCAGCATGCGGGTTTTTTTAATGAAAATTTATTACCCGTCGATGTTGAATTTACTACCACTGAAACAATCATAAAGTCTCAACCTATTGTCATTCCAACGAAGGAGCAACGAATATACGAGGCACTTGTATTAGGTGTTCGTGATTATGTTCATAAAAGCCATTTCAAAGGTGCTCTTATTGGCCTTTCTGGCGGGATAGATTCAGCACTGTCTCTTGCGATCGCTGTCGATGCACTCGGACACGATAATGTCACAGCAGTACTTATGCCATCACGCTATACAGCAGATATGAGCAATGAAGATGCGATCACACTTGCAAATAACTTAGGTGTACATTATGAAATCATTTCAATCGAACCTGTATTTGAAAGTTTTTTACAAACCTTAGCTCCTGTATTTGCTGGAAAAAAGCCAGATATTACTGAAGAAAATCTTCAATCACGTTGTCGCGGCATGATACTTATGGCCATGTCCAACAAAATGGGACGCATGGTTCTAACGACTGGCAATCGCAGTGAGCTTGCTGTGGGGTATTCAACGCTTTATGGCGACATGGCCGGTGGATTTTGCGTTTTAAAAGATGTTCCAAAACAATTAGTCTATCAGCTTGCTGATTATAGGAATCTCATAAACCCTGTCATACCACAACGCATCATAGACCGCCCACCTACTGCGGAACTTGCGCCCAATCAAAAAGATGAAGACACTCTCCCGCCTTATCCCGTATTAGACAATATTCTCGATCTTTATCTCAATCAGGAATTAAGCATAGATGAGATCGTCGCACGTGATTTTCCACGCGTAACGGTTGAAAAAGTGGTTCAAATGATTCATAAAAATGAATATAAACGTCGTCAATCGCCTTTAGGGGCACGCATAGACCATAAAGCGTTTGGAAAAGATAGACGTTATCCTGTTGTGGCGGGGTTTAAAAAATAAAATAGTATTATAATCAATAGCTTTCCTTTAAAACAAATTGGTGTGACGCTGTCACCACAATTATAACTTATTGAATTTAATTGATTTTGTCAAATATTATAAAAATAAAATAGTATTATAATCAATCAGTTAATAATCTTCCTCTTAATAAAGTGTTAAAATTTAATCGATATGATAGTATATATATAAAAATAATACATTTTATTGTAACGAGGAAAACTTAGCTATGCCTCATAATTCGCAAAATTCGTATAATAATCCGATTGAATGCGATGATATAGATGATATACAAGATCTAAATTTACCAGATGAATTGGATAAACAAGAAGTACCCTCAAAAATCCGAGTTTTTCTTCGAGCGTGTTTTGGACTTATTGCACCACCTATTGATGCTCTTATTGGTTTCGGAAATGATTATTTAAATTCAAAGAGTGGAGTTAAGTCGACTAATACGTTTGACAGCACACGCAAGTGGAGTCGCTATGGAGCCCTTCTTGGATTTGCTATAGGTTTGGCGGTAGCATTTGCCGTGCCTGTTCCAGGTAGTACACTTTTATATGTTATAGGCATTACTGCATGTCACATTTATATTCCTTCTTTTGGATTACGAATGCTTGGTGCAATGTTTGGTGGTAAAGATGATTATGATAAAGCATCAAAAACTGACCTTATCGAAAGCAACTTCGCACGAAAGAGGGAAGCTAAAACTCGGGCAACACTTATGATCTATACTGTTTTATTTGGTGTTGAAGCGGCTAAAAAAATCAATGAAAGATTAGAATATGATAAAAATCCTGATACCTACGCTCCACCAATAAAGAAACGTAATAATAACCCACCAGCACCAGCCTTGGAAGCGAAGGAAACTCTTTCGGATTATTTAAATAGAAGAAGGAGAATGGGCGACTTGTAAGAACTTCGCCTATTTGAGCTGCCTTGAGTTATCTCTTTATACATTGAAAGAGATAACTCAAGGCAGCCGTAGTCTATGGTACAGCTAGCTTTGACTAGCCTCTTTAACATAACTCGAATTAGGAAAATTATATTGCAACACCGCCATCGTCTCTTGCTCATTAGCTTTTAATTGCAGCGCTCTATAAGACTTAGCCATAATGACCAAAGCATCAGCAACCGCAGGTGCACCTTGGTAATGTCTCACGACGATATTGGCTCGATTCGCTGCTGCCACATAAGCTTCCCTATCATAATAATATTGCGCCACTTGCAGCTCATGGTTTGCGAGAGTGTTTCGCAAATAAATCATATATTGACGCGCAGCGGGTGCATATTTGCTGTCAGGGAAACGCTCAACCAATTCTGCAAAATCATCATAGGATTTTTTAATTTGATTCAAATCGCGGGTTGCGAGATCGACGGCAAAAATACGCTCGAACACTCCCATATTTTGGAAATAATTTGATAAACCACGCATATAATAGGCATAATCCACATGCGGATTAGTCGGATGCGAATGGATAAATCGGTCCGCTGACGTTTCTGCAAGTGCATAATCGTCTGTCATATAATAGGCATAAATAATCTGCAATTGAGCAATTTCGGTATGATGTCCCAAAGGATATTGAACATCTAAAGCTTCAAAGCGCTTAATAGCTTCGCGATAACTATGATCACGCATCGCCTTTTCACCCTTTTCAAAAATTTGTTCGCCCGTTTCGCCTTTATAAGCATCGGCCGGATCGGAGGTGCTAGCGCAACCTACCATCATGGCAAAAAGTAAAGCTAATGCACTTAACCTAACAAATTTTATGGTGCTCATTTCATATTCCTTCAGAACGCTACGAATGGCGTGCATTGTAAACGAATTTTTGTCATCATTCACGCTATAAAACTGGAAACCATAAACCATGACGAAAAAAATTCAACAAACCCTCATCATGCCCGATCATTTAGGCGGAATGCGCCTGGATCAAGCACTTAGCAAGCTTTTAACAGAGTACTCGAGAACGCAAATACAAGAGTGGATCAAAAAAAACGAAATTACAGTGAATGACAATATCGCAAGAGCGCGGGACACCGTTTTGGGCGGTGAAAAAATAGACATTCTTGCTACCATGAAGTCCTATCCTGCATGGGAAGCACAAGCTATAGCCTTAGATATTATTTTTGAAGATGATTCACTACTTATTATTAATAAACCAGCAGGAATGGTAGTACATCCTGGAGCAGGCAATGCAAGTCATACCTTATTAAATGCTTTGCTGCATCATGCTCCAGCACTTCAAGCCCTACCCCGCGCAGGGATTATCCATCGTCTAGATAAAAATACGTCAGGTTTGCTAGTTATTGCTAAAACCGATATAGCATTTAAGAAGTTAAGTGATCAGCTCAAAAAACACACCGTATCACGCATTTATCAAGCGATAGTCGCAGGTGTTCTAACCGGCGGTGGTACCATAGATGAACCCATAGGAAGGCATCCTATACAACGTAAACGCATGAGCGTGATTGAAACAGGAAAACCTGCCATCACGCATTATCGTATTGTCGAAAAATACCGTGCCTATACTCGCGTAAAAGTCCAACTTGAAACAGGCAGGACCCATCAAATTCGTGTACATTTTTCCTATAAACATCATGCTTTATTGGGCGATCAAACCTATGGTGGTCGATTACAGCTTCCTAAAGGCGCATCACCCGAACTCATTCAAACGTTACGCACGTTTAAACGCCAGGCATTACATGCTAGTGAACTGGGACTCATTCATCCAGAAACTGGACAAGAACTACGCTTCCATGCACCCTTACCAACTGATATGATAGAGCTTATTAACACGCTAAAAACGGATACAACTTATGATGTCTTCTGACAACACCATGATCAGCAAACCCTATGACTTTACTGTTCTCTGCATTCTGAAAGAAGCATGGCAACGCACCCATGGCGCTAAAGCTGTCATGTGGGCAAGCATGGTTACCTATCTTATTGCATCGATTTTAATCTTGATGATTGGCTATGTAAGCATGTCATTCTGGTTCATGGGTAACTTTACTGCTGAAATCATGAAATATTCGCCGGAAACAGAAAGTTACAAATCGGGTCTTGAATGGATAAGATGGTTGTTTTTATTTCCTATGCATACGGGTATTTTATTACTCGCAGTCAGAAGATCTGTCGATTTACCTATACATATCAAACAAGTTTTTAGTCCCTATAAACTTTATTTACCATTATTAGTGATTGGTTTATTACTTTTTTGTTTAATTTCACTTTCAAAAACGATATTACAATTAAGCTATGATCACATACCTGATTACATAACGGTATTTACTATTCTCGATATGTTTTTAACTTTATTTTTCTCTGTTTGGCTAACCTTTGCAGCCTTGCTCGTCATAGAAAAACATCTCAATATCTTCAATGCTCTCAAAACATCGCTTTCAAGCTTCAAACAACACTGGCTTAAAATTATTTTAATTCTTATGTTTATCGTTGTGCCTTATTTTATTGTTGCAAACGTGTTGTTGTTTACCCCTACTTTTATGATCTTAGGTGCATCTCAAGTTTTTTGGATAGTATGGGGAATTTTGGTAGGTTTGCTTGTGCTTTCATCGATGTGGGTCATTCCTATGTTTCTGAATATAGGTGGAGTGCTTTATCGGATTATGTTTGGGGTGAATAGATGAAATGGTGGGCTGATGCCCACCCTACAAAAATCTTATAATATCGAATGTCCAAGAGGACTCTTAGGATCCAAATTCAAATCAGCAAATTCTTTCACTCGTTCATCTATAGGAGCAAACAATGGCGGAGAAAACTTAATCTCATCTTGTGGCGGAGAAGCCGACACCGAGTCGACATTTCCCAACCCCGGCACAATAAACTGCGACATTGATGAACTAGGCGATACTACAGGTGCATCAGCAGCTTCTGGTTTACTCTCAGCTACAGCTTTTTTTTGCTCTTGCTTCTTGGTACATTGTTCTACAATTTTAGCTATCGATCCTACCGCAGCACCTGAAATAAACATTCCCGTTGATATAGTTGAGATTATACCAAATGATGCAAATACAGCCATAAAAGCAGCAGCAGTAATCAACATGGATGTACCCAACTCAACTGCAGCAAATAACAATTTACGTTTTGCTATTTTTCTTTCCTCAGGATCGGTAGTCTTATATAATTTATAAGCTTTATAGACAAAATCTATAAAATATTTAGCTGTAAGCAATGCAGGAAGTACCGCAGGCAATATAGGTATTAAAGCTAAGGTTATAGGCGATACTGCGCCAATCATGCCTAGTGTGGATAATTGACCTATGATAAGTGTTACACTAAGTCCTATGCCAGTCCCTGTAAACACCGTCCCTAAAGCACCCTTCGTAAGACGAGCATGATATATACCCTTATCTTTCAGCTTGTTCCTCTTTTCTTCAAGCTCTTCATCATAAGCAAGCTTCAAAGTTTTATATGCACTCTTATATCCTTCTCCAAAATGAACAGCAAACATCACACCGCCAATAATGAATGCCCCTATCTCCTGTAGTATACTTTGCACACTTTTAGATGCAGATTTTTGTACAATGCCTTGGAAAGCAAAATAGGCATCATCAAGAAAATCGAGCGGTTTTTTAATCAAATCAAATATTCTAGATAACATTTTCCACCCCTTATTTATATTTTATTAAAAACATTTTAAATGATAATGATTATTATTCGCGTTGTCTAGTCTAAATTTATTAAGCTTTATTATTGTGTGCTTTTAAGCTTAAGGATATATTAATAAACAATCTTGATATTTCTTTATTATTCAGT
Organism: Gammaproteobacteria bacterium; assembly: GCA_013288655.1. GTDB lineage: Bacteria > Pseudomonadota > Gammaproteobacteria > DSM-16500 > DSM-16500 > JABDBK01. The sequence continues at coordinate 44,008 of JABDBK010000007.1, forward strand.
TAATTTTAGGTGCTATGATAGAACCTACTTTTATTCAACCCAACTGGCCTGCTCCTAAAAACGTAAACGCGTTTTCGACATTACGACAAGGCGGAATCAGCGCAGAAAATTTACAAACAAACCAGCGTATCTTAAACATATCCCTTAAACTTCCTCATGAACCCATATGGCTTAATCAAATTCATAGCAATATAGCCATCCCTGCTTCGGAAAAAGTGAGATATCAAGAAGCCGATGCGAGCTATACCGATCAAAGCCATACAGTATGTGCGGTGTTAACGGCTGATTGCTTACCTATCTTATTATGTAACCGCCAAGGCAGCTATGTTGCAGCCATACATGCAGGCTGGCGTGGATTGCAAAAACAGATTATAGACCGCACATTAGACAAGATACCATGCGATCCGAAGGATTTAATGGCTTGGCTAGGGCCTGCTATTGGGCCAAAACACTTTGAAGTGGGTGATGAAGTCAGAGATTTATTCATAACCATGGATAAAGATTTAATGAGTGCTTTTACAAACTCTATAAACCATCGTTGGTTGTGTGATTTATATGCTATTGCCAGATTACAACTAAAAAAGCGTCTTATCACTCAAATATACGGTGGTGACTATTGTACTTATTCCGATCCAAATAAATTTTATTCTTATCGACGCGATGGAGCAAAAACTGGACGTATGGCTAGCTTAATCTGGATTAATAGTTCATTATAGGTAATAAATCATTCATTTAGAGGAAATAGACCTCATGAACCATATTAAATACACGATAGCTTCACTCATTGCGCTAATCGGTTTCATTTTTTATATCGATAGTTACGCGATCGCTTTTACCAATAATAGTTTAGCTCCTATGCTAGAAAGAGCCTCGCCCTCAGTAGTTAATGTGAAATCTCAAATCAAGATTTCGGATCTGGAAACTATCATAAAACTCCAAAAGGAAAATCGTTTAAAAGGTAGAAATGATCCTATCCCTGATAAAATCACATCTATTGCTTCAGGAGTCATTGTCGATGCACAAAACGGTTATATTTTAACTAACGCTCATGTCATCGACGAAGCTCAATCGGTCGTTGTAACACTCGATGATGGACGTCACTATAATGCAAAAATTATCGGTTTTGATAAAACCTCCGACATTGGACTCCTCCAAGTAAAAGCAAAAAATTTAGTCGCTATTCCCATTGGGAACTCTGACAATTTAAAAGTAGGTGATATTGTTGCCGCTATTGGTAATCCTTTCGGATTAAACCAAACGGTAACATCAGGTATTGTCAGTGCATTAGGTCGAACAGCCTTAGGCATAGAATCTTACGAAAACTTCATTCAAACGGATGCTTCCATCAATTCTGGGAACTCTGGCGGCGCACTTATTAATACGCAAGGCCAACTCATAGGTATCAATACCGCTATTCTTGGACCTAACCAGGGAAATGTGGGCATAGGTTTTGCTATTCCTAGTAATATTGCCATTACCGTCATGAAACAACTTATACAATATGGGGATGTAAAACGCGGCGCTCTAGGAATAAGCGCTCAAGATATTTCTCCCGATCTTGCAACAGCATTTAATTTAAACGCACAAAAAGGTGCTGTAGTCACATTAGTGATACCTAATTCTCCAGCAGCTGCCAGTGGCCTTCAAGCTGGTGACATCATTACCTCTATCAATGGTAATCCTATTAAAAAAGCCAACGATGTCGTCAGCGCTATTGCATTTTTGCGTGTAGATTCTAAAGCAAACATGACTATTTTACGCAATAACAAACCCATGACGGTCAATGTCACGGTTACCGATCTCAAAAAACGTAAAGAATTAAGCGAACAAATCAATCCGTTTTTATATGGCGTGGGTTTAAAAGATTTAAGTATTTATAGTCCATTGCAAGGTCAAATTGATGGCGTCGTAGTCCTCTCTGTTGAAGAAGGTAGTCATGCCTGGAATGCAGATTTATTGCCTGGCGATGTCATTGTTTCGGCAAACCAACAAAAAGTAACGAGCGTCGACAGTCTTAATAAAATTGCCTCGGCTGCAAAAAAATCGCTGCTGCTTAATGTATTACGCGGGAATGGAGCTTTGTATTTGGTGATTAGCCAAGAGCAATAAACTTATCAATACCCGATATCGCAGCAAGCGACATCATCGACGCAGGTATATTTGCAAATGAAATAGCTTTTTTTTCACGATTTGCATACTTCAACCATTCGATCAACAAAGTGATCCCTGCGCTATTCGCAGAGGTCACTTTAGAAAGATCGAATGTTATTTCGCATAATGGCGCAAGCAAAGGTAAAGATTCTTTCCATAATGTTTCTACCGTAGAAAAATCAAGATTTCCGGTGACGAAACACTGATTGCCTTCACAATAAACATGCGCTTTCATGATTAGGATCCTGAACGGGCCGCATTATGTTTTTCAAGTTCGCTGATTAAATTATCCATATTACCTTGTGATAATTTATCGGCAAATTGTGAATGAAAACTTTCTAAAAGACTGATGCCTTCTACCGTCATGTCATATAATTTCCAACCTGAAGGTTTTGAAATCAAACTATAATTCACACCAAGAGGAGAACCGTCAGAACGAGTAATTTGACTTGAAACAATTACATTAGATTTGCCTTGATAACCTCCTCGGATCGGAAAAAATTGAATAGTTTGATTTTCGTAATCTGATAAAGCAGAAGCATAAGTACGAATGAGTAATTGTGTAAATTCACTTTCAAATTTTGCACGTTGTTGGGTTGTGGCATTATTCCAGGCTTGCGGTGGTAAAACCCTTTTAGACATTTCTGCAATATCTGCATGAGGTACCACAATTTTATAAGCTAATGCATAAGATTTCTGAGGATTGGATTTTAAAGTAGTTTTATTAGCTTTCAAACTTTCAATCATCTGATTGGCCAATGATTGTAACATTTCCACCGGATCACGGCCGTCATTGGCCATGGCTGTATTGACAAGCATAAAACTTGCCATGATTATAAATAAAGTTAATAGTTTTTTCATGTTTTCTCTCCGTTTGTAGCGTTTTTAGATGTATCTTTAGTTGAATGACCTGCGTTAAATATAAATTGACCAATCATTTTTTCTAAAATCATTGCTGAATGGGTATTTTGTATTTGGTTACCATTAGCTAAAAAGTCTTCAGCATACATAGGCGTAATGGCAATATAATTATCACCGAGTAAACCCGCTGTTAAAATGCTTGCCGAAGAGTCTTTTGGAATATCTTTAACTCGCGCATCAATATGCATAGTCACAATGGCTCTATAAGTAGTAGGATCCAAGTGAATTTTGGTCACTTCACCTATCGTCACGCCGCCAATTTTAACAGGCCCTCTCACTTTGAGCTGACCAATATCGTCAAATTCAGCCGTGATATCATAACCTTCTCGTTGAAAAAAGCTCGTTAACCCACTGACTTTAAAGGCTAACATCAGCAATGCTGCTATTGCGGCTAGCATAAATAAACCTACGGTTGTTTCTATTATTCGTTGAGATAACATCACCATCCCCCTATCATCATGGTGGTTAATATAAAATCCAAACCCAAAACCGCAAGCGATGCATACACCACTGTACGAGTCGTAGCATTCGAAATGCCTGCAGATGTTGGTACTGCATAAAAACCTTGATATAACGCTATCCACGTCATCACGAGTCCAAATACCACACTCTTATAAATACCTTTTAACACGTCCTCATTAAAATCTACGGAAGATTGCATATTCGACCAAAATGCTCCCGCATCCAAACCTAACCATTTAACACCCACCAAAAAAGCGCCATAGATGGCAACTGCATTAAAAATAATAGTAAGCAGCGGCATAGAAATAAAACCACCCCAAAGACGCGGAGCGATCACTCTATGGATGGGATCCACCGCCATCATTTCCATACTCGACAACTGTTCTGTAGCTTTCATCAAACCTATTTCTGCTGTTAAAGCTGAACATGCCCGTCCTGCGAATAATAATGCGGTTACCACAGGCCCAAGCTCGCGTAACACACTCAAGGCCACCAAAGGACCGAGTTGCTGGGATGCTCCAAATTTTACGAGCGTATGATAACCTTGCAGTGCGACGACCATACCTATAAATAATCCTGACACCATAATAATCAATAGCGAAAGCACGCCTTCCGCATAAATCTGTTGCAAAACTAATGAAAAACCTTTGCGAAACTGTGGCTTACGCAAAACAACGCTAGATAATAATAATCCAGCTTTACCGCATTGTGATAAGAGGAGAAGACCACTTTGCCCCATCTTTGTAAGCGTACTAACCATAGCTCTCCTCTATAAGATCATGTTCCAAGGGCTTAACAGGATAATGAAAAGGTACTGGACCATCAGGCAAACCTTGAATAAATTGACGTAATTGTTCTGAATGATTTTCATGAATAGCTGCTGTACTACCCTTGCCTATAATTCGACCATCTGCAATCACATAAGAATAATCTGCAATACTCAGAGTCTCTTGAACATCATGTGAAACAATGATGGTTGTTAAACCCAAGGCATCATTTAACGTTCTGATTAAATCCAATAAAATACCTTTGGTAATAGGATCCTGGCCTGCAAGAGGTTCATCATACATAATAAGCTCTGGATCTAAAGCTATCGCTCTTGCAAGCGCTACTCGTCTAGACATGCCACCAGAAAGCTCAGAAGGCATCAAATCCCTGGCACCACGCAAGCCAACCATTTGTAATTTCAATAACACCAGGTTTCGAATCATAGCATCCGAAAGTTTGGTATGTTCCCGCAAAGGAAATGCGACATTCTCAAAAACATTAAGATGGGTAAAAAGACCACCGCTTTGGAATAACATACCCATACGTTTACGCAAATGGTATAATGCAGGGCGTGAAAGCTGATGCACATCCTGCCCTGCAACACGTATATTGCCTTGATTAGGGTATAATTGGCCGCCTATCAAACGTAATAAAGTCGTTTTTCCAGTGCCGCTTGGGCCCATGATAGCGGTGATTTTACCATGTGAAATGGACATATCAACGCCTCGGAAAATGTCGCGGCCGGAGCGATTGAAGTATAAATCACTTATTTCAACTAGATTATTCATGTACAAAGTATAACAACCATAGCCAAGTTAGTAAAAATTTTTTTAAAAAAACAGCTTTCTAAAGATCAAAGTTTAATTTTTGCGCTTTCGAAAGCAGTAAAAGACAGGTAAAATACCCCATAAACTTATAAGTAACTCGAGTGCACTCATGCAAAATGCTCAAAAAATATGCGAATCAGGCCGTGCAGTGATTGAAATTGAATCACAAATGATTAGCTCGCTCGCCTCCAGAATTGATCAAAAATTTGTCGACGCATGCCATATTTTATTGTCATGCAAGGGCAAAATCATCGTCATGGGCATGGGAAAATCGGGCCATATCGCAAGAAAAATCGCTGCTACCTTTGCAAGCACAGGCAGCCCTGCTTTTTTTATTCATCCAGGTGAAGCCAAACATGGTGATTTTGGTATGATTACCATAGATGATACCTTGGTTATACTTTCCAATTCGGGTGAAACAGAAGAAATTCTTTCCATTTTGCCTTTTATCAAACGGCTTGGTATTCCACTTATATCACTCACTGGCAAACCGCATTCCAGTCTTGCAAAAGCTGCAACGATTAACATTGATGTCAGCGTCACTAAGGAAGCATGTCCATTAGGTTTAGCGCCTACGGCGAGCACTACCGCAGCATTGGTGATGGGAGATGCATTAGCCGTTTCCTTACTGGAAAGTCGTGGTTTCACTGCGGAAGATTTTGCGAAATCACATCCTGGCGGTTCATTGGGTAGAAAATTATTACTCAGCATTGATGAAATCATGCATACTGGCAATAATATGCCTAGCGTTAATCATGATGCACTTTTAAAAACTGCTCTCATAGAAATCACCCAAAAAAAATTAGGTATGACTACTGTTGTCAACCAACAGAATCAACTTGCGGGTATTTTCACAGACGGTGATTTACGTCGCGCATTGGATAACAACACCGATATCCACATCACGCCTGTTCACAAAGTGATGACTCATGGACCCAAAGTCGTCAAACCTGGGATGTTAGCAACTGAAGCGCTTCATCTCATGAAACAAAATAAAATCACAGCTTTAATTGTTACAAACGAAAGCAACCATCCTGTCGGGGTGGTGCATTTACACGATATTTTACGTGCCGGAGTGATATAATGGAAACCCTTTCTGAAAGAGCAAAAAACATTAAACTGGTTATTTTTGACGTGGATGGTGTCTTAACCGCTGGTATATTATCTTATGGCAATGATGGCATTGAAGTGAAAAACTTTCATGTACACGATGGTCAAGGCATTAAATTATTAAAACAATCTGGTGTCGAGGTAGGCATTATTACGACTTGCAAGTCAGGCATTATAAAAAAACGTATGCAAGATCTGGGCATCAATCATCTTTATCAAGACCAGGTCGATAAATTACCTGCGTATGAAGAATTAAAACAAAAACTAAACTTAAGTGACGAACAAATTGCTTATGTCGGTGATGATTTACCTGATCTTCCTATGTTAAAACGTGTGGGTCTTGCCATTACAGTATCAAATGCTCCAAAAATCATTCAGCAACACACTCACTGGATCACTAAAGCGAAAGGCGGAAAAGGCGCTGCTCGCGAAGTGTGCGATTTTATCATGCAAGCTCAAGGGACCTATCAAACCATCCTTGACTCGTATTTACAAAGGTAATGCGCGTGTTTACTTTGAAAAATACAATGATCATTCTTCTGCTTGTACTCGCTGCGGGTTTAAGCAGTTGGTCCATTTTGATATCTAAAAAATCTCACATGAGTGCGTCAGGAAAATCAACCGAACCCGATGCATTCATGGAAAATGTCGTAGCTACCATTATCAACAAAGAAGGTGTACGCACTCTTTTAATAGAATCACCTCGCATGGTGCATTACGCTGAAAACGATACCACAATCATTGAATCTCCTCATATCACTGTCTATCGCGACTCACCGGAGCCATGGCATATCAATTCTGATTATGCAAAAGCCATTCAAGGTAGTAACAAAATCTTTTTTTGGAGCAATGTCGTCATTCATCATCCCCATGATGAAGCTACACCTATCACCACTTTCAAAACAAATTCATTAACTGTTTTTCCCCAAGAAAAAATAGCACAAACTGCTGATGAAGTGACACTCACCCAACCTGAAACAGTGGTCCATGCAATCGGCATGACTGCAAATTTGAATGATGGTGAAGTGAAACTACTTTCACAAGCTAGAGGTGAATATGTCCCTTCTTCCTAATCTCTTTTTTATTCTATTATTTTATATGTTTTGTCAATACACCGTAGCACTTCCGAATGACGGCGAACAGCCTATGAAAATTGTTGCTGATGCGTCTTTATTTAATTATAAAACAAGGATAGACACCTACGAAGGCAATGTTAAAGTCGATCAAGGTACAACACATTTATTAGCTGATAAACTTGTCACCGAAAAAAATGAACATCATAAAATAATTTCAGCTATTGCCTATGGCACACATCATTTAGCAGAATTAACTACCTTGCCCTCAGTGAATGCTAAAATTTTACATGCTAAATCGAACATCATCAAATTTTATCCCCCTACCTCTATATTGGTTCTTGAAGACAATGTCGTGGTAACACAAGGAGAAAATAGCTTTCATGGATCACTGATTATTTATAATATGAAAGAGGAAATAGTCTCGGCCCCTGCTTCTAAAAACGGTCGTGCAACAATCGTTATTGATGCGAAAACACAAAAATCATGAACACTCTAGACGTTAAACACATTAGTAAACAATATAAATCACGCCAGGTTGTGAAAAATGTTTCATTACAACTGCATCGTGGTGAAGTTGTCGGCTTATTAGGGCCCAATGGCGCAGGCAAAACCACCTCGTTTTATATGATTGTAGGTTTATTAAGTTGTACTCATGGACAAATACTTTTAGATGATAAAGATATTACTAACCTACCGGTACATATACGCGCGCAATTAGGTATGAGTTATTTACCTCAAGAGGCCTCTATTTTTCGTAAACTTACCGTTGCAGATAATATCATGGCTATTTTAGAGCTTAGAAATGACCTTAACAAAACTGAACGTCATGAAACCTTAAATCAGCTATTGCGTGATTTCCATATCGAACATATTCGCGATACTTTAGGAATCAGTTTATCAGGCGGTGAACGTAGACGTGTTGAAATTGCACGCGCACTTGCGACCGAACCAAAATTTATTTTACTCGATGAACCATTCGCTGGCATTGATCCCATTTCTGTGATTGACGTAAAGCGCATCATTACTCAACTTACCAAACGAAATATTGGTATACTCATCACCGACCACAATGTGAGAGAAACCCTTGATATTTGCCAACGAGCCTACATCGTTAATAATGGTGAAATTATTTTTGAAGGATCAACGTCAGAAGTACTCAACAACAAACAAGTCCGCACTGTTTATCTGGGTGAAGACTTTAATTTATAATGTAAACAACTATGCTAAATAAAGAAATTGTTATACGAAATAAATTAGGCTTACACACGCGCGCTGCGGCAAAAGTTGTGGCGACCGCCTCAACATTTGAAAGCAAAATTGTACTTAAATATCTTGAGCGCACGGCAGACTGTAAAAGTATTATGGCTATTATACTTTTAGGTGCACCCAAAGGTGTGACGCTTGAGCTCAGCGTCACAGGAAGTGATGAAGCTGCGGCGAGTGATGCTATTAAAAAGTTGTTTGAAAATCGGTTTGATGAGCCGGAATAAACTTTGCTTAATATGTGTATGTGAAAGTACCTTCAGATCCATTTTGAAATTGATCAATATAGATAAGAACTCTGTCATTAAAATGAGGATAACAGTGAAGAGTAAAACCCGCTTCAACGTAATGAGTATCAAAAAAATCATTACCAGCATTACATTCAACAGTAATAGTATCTGACGTTTTACCGTTGTGAGACGGCGAAACATATACAGTAAATTTTTTAAGACCATAGCCTTCACCCAAGAGTTGAATATAACCATCATCTTTTGTCGCTATTACCCAGGGTTGGGATTCATTATTCATTGCTCCAATAGTAACGGTCTTAGCTAACGCATGGGTTGAAAAGAAAATTAGCATTAGAATACATATTTTTTTTAACATATTTGACTTCTCATTAATATAATTTTTAAGATGTTTATCATAGCTTAGAAACGATGGATATGTTAACTATTAAATGCGCCTTGAGTTATCTCTTTACGGTCATAGTCTGCTATATTGACTTACTTGAACAGGAGAAACTCATATGAAAGATTTAATGCACTATAAAAATTATTATGGTTCCCTCCATTTTGATGATGACGATCTTATTTTTCATGGAAAAATTCAATTTATTCGTGCTCTTGTGACCTATGAAGCAACGGATGCAAAAGGCTTAAAAAAAGCATTTGAAGATGCCGTTAATGATTATTTAGATACTTGCCATAGTCAAAAAATAACACCTGAAATACCATTTAAATGATTTATTATCAATCACCCGCAATCGTCATATGGTCCAACAAAATAGAGCCCGTTTGGATATTCCCGCGTTTATCGACATCATTACCCACTTCAACCAAATGCAAATACATATCTCGGAGATTTCCCGCAATCGTAATTTCCTCAACAGGATATTGAATCTCGCCATTTTCTACCCAAAAACCCGAACAACCACGCGAATAATCACCCGTAATAATATTCACACCCTGCCCCATTAATTCAGTCACAAGCAATCCTGTTCCCATTTTTTTTAAAAGACCCGATAGATTATTATTTCCAGTCTTAATAAATAAATTATGCACTCCACCGGAATTACCCGTTGATTTCATACCTAGTTTTCTTGCGGAATAAACTCCCAATACATAACTTTTTAATATCCCATCAGCAATAAAAACATTGGGTCTTGTTGCAACACCATCGTCATCGTAAGGCGAACTGCCTAATGCTTTTGCAAGAAAAGGTCTTTCATCCATAGAAATATGTGAAGGAAAAACTTGTTTATCTAAATGATCCAATAAAAATGACGATTTTCGATATAAACTTCCACCGGATATAGCAGAAACAAAATGTCCCAACAAACTACGTGCTTCTTCTGCTGCAAAAATAACAGGAACGCGTCTTGTGGTTAAACGCCTGGCTCCTAAACGTTTAAGCGTACGATGAGCCGCTTCATGAGCAACGGTTGAAAGCGATTCAAGCAAGCCAGGATCACATGAGACGGTATAACTATGGTCTCGTTGCATATCTTCGCCTTTTTTTGCAATCATGACACAACTAATTTCATGGCGTGTCACAGGAACCGCGCCTATAAAACCATTCGAATTACCATAAGCATGACAAACTTGGCCTGTTGATATCGAAGCACCTTCTGAAGTAAGTCGTTTATCTTGAGCTAAAGCTTCTGCTTCACATTGCTTGGCCAATGCTATAGCTTCTTCTACTGTCACAGACCAGGGAAATGCCAGCTCTAGTGTTGGATAATTAAACGCCAATAGTTCTTTTTCAGCAAGCCCTGCATACTCATCTTCGTCAGTGAATCGGGCAATGTTACACGCTGCTTTAACTGCCGCTTTGATGGCTTCTGGCCTAACATCCGTAATACTTGCCGATCCTGAACGCTTACCAAAAAAAACATCGATGCCAATAGCCTTGTCTTGATTATATTCGACCGTCTCAACATCTCCTTTACGCACCGTCACGTTAAAGCCTTTATTAACACTTACATCGACTTCAGCACTCGTAGCCCCCTGTCGTTTGGCTTCTTCAAGAATATCTGCCACCATGTTCTTTAAATCTGACGCTTCAAAGCCAACTTGTACAAGTTTTGTCATGTTTACTCACTTAGTATATGCATTTAAACGAAATGTATAGTATCCTAAATGCTTAAATACCATTATGGAAGCACCACTATGAAAATTATTCTCGCAATGCTTATCAGCTTAAGTCTTTGTTTCACGACGGTTGCTTTTGCTGACAATCATAAGGTGGTAGATGGCAAAAAATTTAGCTGCGATTGCTCAAAGAATAAGCATAAAAAAAGATCGCACACAAAAACTTAAATTTTTAGGTAGTTAACCATTGAGTTCACATGACGAAGCGCCAGAAAGTCCTAGCAAGTCTGAGCGCAAAAGGCGTATGCTTGCATTACAAAAATTAGGTGAAACATTAGTAAATTTATCACCCGATTTATTAGCCAAAATTCCACTAAACGATACCTTGAAAACTGCGATACTCGAAGCACGTGTCATCACAAAGCATGAAGCTAAGCGTAGACAATTACAATATATCGGACGCTTAATGCGTGATACTGACCCCGTTCCTATCGAAGCTGCGATTGACGCTCTCGAATCAAAAAGCAAACTCAGCAAAGCCAAATTTCATCAAATGGAACGTTGGCGCGACACCCTGATCGCTGAGGAAGACGATGCCTTACAAAGATTTATAGAACAATATCCCCATGCGAATCGCCAGGAGTTACGGCAGCTCGTACGCAACGCGAAAAAAGTATCTAAAGGTGCTGATACAGAGTTGTTTCGTTATATTAGAAAAATTATTGAAACAAGTTAATAATACACGCGATTCTCAACTTTAAATTACGTTAATGTAATTTAAAGTTGAGAATCGCGTCTTATATGCTTTAGTTAAACCGATAACTACCTGCTAGATTTTTTAGTTTAAAATATGGACGTTCAAACATAATAGTTGCAAGCTTTCTATCTCGGATGGATGAATAAATTTCACGCAACATATCTCCATGCTCGGCGGAACGCATTATTTGTTCGGCATTGAGTAATACAATTTTTTGTAATGTTTTATTAGCCATAATTAAATTTTTTAATGCTTCTACCTCTTCCTTGGACCAGCGATAATAGCGATAATCGGCTACATTAGGGCCCTCCCAATGAAAAATTTTTAAGGACTTATTTTCCTCTAATCCTTTAAAAATTGAAACCAATCCTTCATTGCTATCAGTGACGGATAATTTTTCCAATGAAGTATTAGTTTTTAATGCTTCTCCTATAACCTCACCTATTTTTGCATCAGTTGTACATCCTTTTAAAGAGAGGGATTTTACTTTCATCTTATCTATCGCTTGCATAAATTGAGAAAAAGCCTTCTCCGACCAACTTATTGAAGAATTAAACCAAGCACTATTTGGTCTCATTTGTTTGCCTGTTAGCTGAATAGTGTCAATTTGCTTTAGTTGTTCGTGATTTTCAACATATTCAGTTAAATCCCCTCTAAATTTATTATCAGTACAAACTCTGCGATATATGTGCCACCTATTGCTACTCCACAGGATTGCGTGAAGTCTATTGGTTTCTTCGGCATCTTTGCGCCACTTATCGATATCAAATCCTGTTGTCGCTGTAATTTCTTCTGGTTTTTTCTCTTCTATGGAGGGTTTATCTTTAACTGGATTTTCTGTTTCTGGTTTATTATCTTCTGTAGGACGGTTATGCATTTTTATTTCCCTATTAATAGTTATTTTGAACGAAAAATATTATCTATAAAATATTAATATTAAGCAAGATTCATTTTTGTTATTTATCAAATCACTAATTCAATAGGACGTATTTTTGTATTTTTTTGCGAAACTATTTGAGCGATAGCATGATATTGATCATAAAATTTTAATTTGTCATTTTTGTTTTTAATACAAAGCTTATCGTAAATGTATACTCGAATTCTAGCTTCAATGTTTGGATCCATGTTAGTAGATTTATTATTAAAATTTTCCCACTTCCTTACAGCAGTATGACTTTCATTCACAATTTTGCTAAATTCTCTTAAGCTAAGAGAAAAATAGCTTCTAATGAACTTCACTTGGTTGCCAGTTAATTTAGTATTTAGTAGAACTAAATCTATGATTACTTTGTTTGCGATTGATCTAATATCAATTTTTGGAGCATATTCTCCATTAATAAGAATCATTTCAACATTATGCAATTCAATTGGAAAACCCAAACCTTCATACATATATTTTGTCAGTTTCTTTGTCATTTCATTGCCCCTTATTTAATCGTATCACTGTGACTATTAATAAGTT
>JABDBK010000008.1:0-24520 GCA_013288655.1 Gammaproteobacteria bacterium
AAAACAATAACGAGATAAGCCAATACGCTGATTTTTTGATCGTTGTTCGAGTATTGTAAAAAACTTGTTTTTCTAGGCGTTCTTCTAGTGCGTTGAGCGCTAAAAATAAATTAGCGGTAGAGGCTAATGTAATAGGGACAATTATACTTAATAATGTTATTAATTGTTCATTAATAAATTTTTCGAGTAGAATGTTCTTCCCATTTAAAAGCCAAGGTGCGCAAAGTGGGATAATAACCCATAAGGCGATCACGACTACGACTGTACAACCTTGAATTGCTCTATTCACGGCCCAGAATCTCTAAGATTTTACGAGTTGCTCTTTTCAATAAAGGTTCTTCTGAATCCTTCTGTATGGTAACTTTTTTTGCTTTTTTTGTAGAGTTATATCTTTTATTTTTGCGAGCTCTTGCTTTTATATTCCCTCCGCCTTTTTGAGCATAATCTACAGAAGCTTTAACTCGTTGTGTTGTTACATCTAACCCGTCTTGACTGCACATGCTGATGGTAACATTTTGAGCTTTTTCAATATTTCTATATTTTTTCAGCTCTTCACTGATGTCATCAATTCCACCAAACATATTTGGCGTAATAAATTCAAAAGTTAACGATGTGATGGCTCCTTGATTATTTTCTGCGAACTCCCAAAAACTACGAGAATCAAAAATAGCTGATGCTTCAATTAAATAGGGTGAGTCGGGGTTGGAAAGATTAATAGCTTTTATTAAAGAGTTTAGCAGACCTTGAGGGTCTCCAACTTTTGATGTCCGTTCAACAGCAACTTTTTGACCATCCGCATGATGTCTAGGATCGATAACAATAACAACGGCCCTCCAGCCTTGGTGCACCGCATCTGCAAGTCCTTCGTCGGGAGGTAGGTTTTCATTAGTGGAAAATGTGCGTCCTATTCTACCTAATAAAGCTTCTGAGGAGGGCTCATTTTTTGCAGGAACATAATGTAACTCGTTTCCAAAATGATTGAATTTATGAGAAATCATGAATATTTGTCGTAAATATTCTTCGCGCGTAAATGATTTTTCAGCATCTGGTGTAAGAATACTTGCTTGCTTACGGGGTAATAAAGATAGACGGTAAAGTTCAAATGTATCTGTCATACGTACTCTGTTTAGTAAAATTATTGCATCATAATCGAATTTATTGTTTATATTCTACCTGATGGAGGAGTATTTTTATCAAAAGGTCTTAAAATATTGTTGGTTTCTCGTTCGGTTAATGTGTTTTTCTCTGATGGTTGGTCTACTTCATAAATTTGCATGCCTTTTTGCCGAATATGAAAAGCAATACGTTGCCAGCGTTCTCGCCATAAATTTTCTCTTCGCTTATATTCAGCAACTTCAAGTTTTAAGCGCTGCACTTCATTGAGAAGTTCGCCATTTTCTTGCGTTGCTTGTTCTCGACTTTTTACTAAACCACTCGCTAATGATTGCTTTGCGTAGTCATAAGCGGCTTTAATTTCAGCTTTAGCCTGAAGTGATTGGCGGCTGAAGCCAGATCGTTCTTCGAGGATTGCCCAAGTAAGCTTTGAGCCGAGTTGTCCTGCAGCCCAGCGATCTAGATCTGCAATAATAGATTTAACATCAGTATCAGTCATTCTACGAAAGCGTTTATTCATGTGTTAGTTCCTCTAAATATTGATGGGGATCAAATTCAGTAATATTGTTGTCGGCAAGTTGTTTGGTAAATGTGTTTAATTTTTTATCGTTATGTGCGAGCCAATCTATACTTCGCTTGGGATTATTTTCGTTAGATTGCTTTTCAGCCGTTTCACGAGCAATGACGGTCATTGAATATTGGCGTTTCAACTCATCAACACGACCTTTATCATCTTTTACCCAAACATAATCTCCGCAATCGGCGCTACATTGCAAATGGCGTTCACAAGGAGTTTGTACAAAGTTATGTACGCAAATCCCTGCACCTACATCATGTACGGCATTAATCCTGGCTTTGAGGAAAGCATCTTGTACAGTAATAGGAATAGATTTCAATTTATCTACAATTTGTCCGCCTGCACGACCTTTTTTGATATCTTCACGTAACATCAATGCTCGTTTTTCACGGCTGGTATGTTGATATGCTTTGGTATCCCGTGGGTTTGTTCGACCAAACCATTCAGTTTGCAGCAAATCACTCAAGCCTCCCTCGTCTAGAAGAGTGTTCAATGTGTGTCGAAAATGGTGACTGGTAAAATTAAAATTAATGGAAGACGAGGCATGCTTGGATATTAAATCATCAAAGTATCTTAGAAAGGTTGTCATCATCGAGTGTGTACATTGAGTTGTTACCCAGCAACCATATACGCCAGAAGATAAGCCTTTGTGTCTTACTAGTAATAAATCTTTAAGATAGTATTCTTTTCCATTTTGATCTATATGAATGGGTTTAATTAGATCGGGAAAAAAGTGACTTTGGCAATACTGAATGACTCCTTTTTTTGTTGTGTAATGAAAAGGGTGATTGGGTTTTCTATTTTGCGTTGTTATTTTATAGGGGTCAGCAATGGTATAGCCATTTTTTCTTAGCCAACCTGTAGTCGAGAGAAGGGTGGGACTTAATGCTAGCTTCTTTAAGTCGTTTCCATAGAGTTTTTGATCCTCAGGGAGATTAGATATAAAAGTTAAATCAGTACCTTTAGTTTTTTGCATTTCGGCAGCGGTTTTGCGCGCTGAAGCGCAGTGTTCAGCCAGCTCACTTAAAACATCTGTAATGATAACTGTAGTTGCTGTAGGAAGATAAAGGCGGCGACGAGGGGTGAAAGTATCGCCTTGGGATGTCTTTCTGGGAAAGTACTCAATAAAGGCTTTTCCTTCCTCATCGTAAGTTGCTTCTTGGTTTGGAAGAAGGGCTATTTCACTGAATCGTCTTCCTAAACACGCTAAAAGTGTCAAAACTAATATATAGAATCGATATTTATGATTCTTTGGTACATTTTGATAGAGTTCGCCAAGAATGCGGAATACATCAGGAGATATTAATTTTTCGCTTTTGGTATTTACCGCATCCGGATCATCTAAACGTTTGTAACCAACGCCAGATGCGTTATCTGGGCGTTTCATCCCTGAAAATTTGTAATTTAAGTGTGCTTTGCATAAGCCATTTGTATCACAATGCGATGCAAATTCTCTGATGGCTTTTTGCATATTGTAAGCGGCTCCCTCACTGTAGTGTGAGGCGATTAATCGACAGGCTGCATCGAGGTGCTCTGCATTTAACTCTGGAATTCGCTGGCCATGATTAAGCACTTCATTGGCGACATAACTAACCGCAGCAATAAATATTCTTTGGTTTGATATAGATTGTTGTTTGCGATGAAATCGCAAGACAACTAATGCTTTTATTAAATTTGCCCAATCATCGACTAATGGTCTATGGCCAATTTTTGGTGGGAGATGAAAGATTAGCAAGGAAGCAATGGTGTTTTTGCCGGACTGCTTTGCAAGGCGACCAGATTTAATTTTCCAAGCAACATCATCCCATCTAAGCAAATCAATACCTTCAGATTTTAATTTTTTTGCCTTTTCTATTAGGTTCAAAAGATTTGTTTGGCGATCTTCTTCTAATACGCTTATAAAGGGCACCACGCGGGCTTTGCGATTTGAGCGTGCATCAGGCATGGGGAGCCTCGCTTTTGCATTTCTCTGCTACTTGCGCAACTGCAAATATGACGTCGTCTAGTTGAACTCCAAGCCGTGCATTTTCGTATTTTTCCATTCTGGCTTCGCGGGATTTTAATAAGCAATCAAGCACGTATTCATGATCTGCATGGCGATAGGGTTGGAATTTAGGGCATAGGTAACAGGAGAAAGGTGGATCTAGGTGGCATATGCTATTTTCACCGCAGATTCCTATTTCTGTATGATCTGTTGGATTATTTTCGTTTACAAACGCAAGCTGCTTATCGTTTCTATGCCCATTAATCGCTTCAGTGGGGTTGTTGATAATATTTCCTTTGAAGTAATTTAAATATTTCGAAAAACCCTTGGCGCTGGCTTTATCTAGATGTTCAACTATATTGCCGGCTACTTCAAAATAAACTTGCACATGTTGAGTGTCGGTGTGATCGAGGATGCGAGCTAGTTCGCGTCTACTGATGCCTTCTGATGCAAGACTTGTAGCGAGTGTGTACCTGAGTCGGCGAGTAGATAGATATAAAACTTCACCAGTTAAAGGAGAAACAATGTTATGACGTTTGGCGAATTTTTTAACTAGCTCGCTTATCTCGGAGCTAGGCATATTGAAGCTTTCATTAAGAAGACCAGCTGATAAAGCGGCTTTATTTTGATCTACTTTTATAAAAAGAGGTCTGTCGACCTCAATATAACCTTTTTTAGTTTTTACAATAGTTTTAATTTCTCGATTTGCTGTAATCAGATCTTGAACATAAGTCGCAAATTCAGGATCAAGATATTCCTCCATAAAATCATCTCTAGGATTGAGTTGTCGCTTTTTAATTCTTGGCATTTTAAGGATGTAGCATGCCTCATCTGATTGAGATGTGAGATTAATAAAATCGGTTTCTCGTAAATAAGTAAGATTGGCTGGGTTTCGTCCAAGTGCTATTGAAAGCGCAACCGCCGCCTTTTGTTGTAGATGTTCAAGTTCTAGACTTTTATCTTCTCGCATTGCCTTTATAAGTAAAGGAAGTTCTAAGGAGCGGTGAAGTGGTCCGCTATCAGGATCTTCCATTCGCACAGCTTCGCCTTTTGGATTGCCAGGAAGAATCATGCTATCTAATTCCATTGCGTAAGCGGAACAAAAGCCAAGCTCAGGGTAATTCTCAGCACACCAAATGTACCATTGTATCGGTCGGTAAAGAGCCCATAATCGATGTTTAGCTCTTGCTTGAGAGATTCTGTCTTCAACTATAGAGATAAGTTTGTTTTCTGCTTCTGTTTTATTAAGATTTTCAACAAGTCCATAATCATTTTGAAATCTTAAAAATTCACGTTTTATATCTTGGAAATTACTATAGCCGGCATGAGTGGAAGTTATTTGAATTTTTTCTTGGATGTATCTTTTTGTAGCCCAACGTAAAGAAGAATTGATGATATTGCTAAAATCTAGGGTGGAGTGGGCTCGCATTGAATAAGGCAGATGCCATTGATCGTCAGAGGTATCAACAGTATGACCTTCTCTAGTGGTAATTTTTAAAGGGATATCAGCCCATTTATTTTCTTCAATCAAGCTGACCAAATGGTTGCTCATGTATTTTCCTTAGCTTAACAAGTCGCACTGAAAGTTTTTTAATGCTCGATTTGCTTGTTCTTCAATTTCTTGAGCGATATAAACGGATTGCGATTCAAGGCTACTATCACCGCGCAAGATGGCTAGTGCTTGCTTACGTCTGTCTTCATTTAATCCGGCATTGCGTAATGTGCGCTCCATCATGCTAGAAAAGGTATGACGTAGAGCTTTGGCACTTAAATGCGCAGGTAATTGCCTAGGGAATCTATTTCGTAATCCTTGAAAGAACTGCGTTAAAGCTGATTGTGTGAGTGGGCTACCTTCATCACTTAGAATTAAATATTCTGAATTAATGGCGGTGTTTTTTTCTAAGATATCACGCCAATTCATAATATATTCATCCAGGCGTTGCGCAAATACGGGATCATCAATTGGCATCACTCGACCATTACGTTTTATTTTGGGTCTTGGTTTGCGAGGATCATCTTTGTCTGGTGGTCTGCGGATGACGCGAATATTGGAAATTGCGCCTATCTCAATATCATTTACCTGAAGGCATAATAACTCACCAGGTCGTAATCCATAGTAAAGCATGATCATAATAGAAATGTAATTTCTGAACCTTACTGCTGGATTTCGGCCTATGGCTTCCGGATTATCTGGATTTAAGCAATGAATCAGAAATGATATTTCTTTCTCTGTTAGTCCTTTATTATTTCCTTTATTGCTTGGCGGGGCATTAATAAACGAGCTATCTAACCATTTTAAAAGTCTTTTTTGTTGCTCTCTTATTCGATCATAACTTTGATCTGATAATGGAAGTGAGCCAAGATGCATATCAAAACACCAGCTTAAAAATTGACGTACGGTTGTTAAGCGCTGATTAAAAGTATGTGGAGAAATGGTAAGATGAGTTATTTTGTGATCTCTTGCTTGATCGCGTCGTAATGATTCAATCATGCTGCCTTTGATTTCAGCTTCAGAAAAAGACCCCCCTGCTTTTATTCTTTTCCATAAATTAATTTTTTCATGTTCTAGCCAGCTATAGAAAACACTAAGTTCACGTAAATTTCTGATGAGTGTATTGGTGCTCAGATTTCTTCTTCCCATGATAAATTCATTTGGTGTTGGAATTGGAAGTCCATTCTCATCTACCAGCATGGGTAGTTGATCGCCTGATGGGTGTGTAATTACTTCAATTTTCATCTGCTAGTCCGTTTTTTTATATAACTTGATCTGTTTTCCTGTAGGCGTGAGTAACCAATCCCAATTATAGCTACCTAATGGAGTATGACCCTTGAAACGATAACGGTGTTGATTAACAATGATGTCACCTTTATATGGCCCAGATTGTACAACACGCAGTTCGTTGCCATCCGTTACAAACCTTAAATGATTACCATCTACATTCACAGCATGAATAGCGCCTGATGTTACCCATGCGGATGTTTCAAAATAAAGAATTTTACTATTAGGTGAAAACTGTAGGTTATGCGGATCAATAATAACCTTTGATACGTCCCCACAACTAAAATAGGGAGTCACTAATAATTTTTTAGTCATTTCTTTGGTGTTAACAAGCCATATTTCATTAGCATGATCGCCTTTTTCAGAAAAATAAAAGCAATTACTAGGGATGGTGTAATCACTTTTTTTAACAAACGCAATCCATTTTCCGTCCGGCGATTTAGTCAAATCAGTTAATTTAGCGTCCTTAGTTAACTGCATCGCACCTTTTTCTTTTGTATATGGTGTGTCTTCTGCATACACTTTTATGAAGATAGTACATAACAGGATAAATGCCGCTAATATTTTTTGCATATTAAATCCTCAAGCCTTTTTTGAAAAAGGCTATTTGGCGGCGTCCTTAAAAATGTATTGCTTAGCTTGGATAGACAAATCTCTAGCTCCGCTCTTCCTTTTAAAGCTAAATCAATACAGTCTGATTCACTGATCCATTCATCCTCGCGGAGACAATATTCGTAGCGATTTTTTCCCAGTCTGTGCACGCCAGAAATGCGATATACTTCTATAATTTTTCCAACCTTATAACCTTCCATTTGTTGTATTGCTTTCCAGAGTTTCTCGAATTGAATGTTAGTGAATTTTTTTATGGGTGTATCATCATAAATACCAGTTTTTTCTCGAAGGAATTTTTCATATTTTTTGGTTGGATTCTCTTTGGGTGGCGCGTATTTGTAAATCATTTCATGGATTGAAGAATCACCATAGGTTGTTATCAAGGTATCCAGTAATGATTCGTGTCCAGATGCATCGTTTGGAAAAATAGCAAAACCATGAGTTTTACCAATTTGATTATGTTTTTTACTAATTGATCCAGCCCAAACATTTCCTGGATTATGATTGCGCCAAGTCCATGTTCCTTCGGAAAAACGAAAATGCCGTTCATCAGTATCCGTGTAAATTACAGAATTTTTCATTCCTCCAACAGCTTGAATAAATTGTTTCATATTTGAATCCTTTATTATATTTGTAATATGATATTACTTACTTAAATTGACAGGAAATCTATATGCTAATTTCTATTTTGTCAAAATAAATTTATAAATATTTTTTATCTTTCTTTTTTTGGAGGTAATAAAAAAACCACCATTATCTTTACACTCATAATGATGGTTTTATTTATATAATTCACTTGATTTTGCTTGCGATATTAAATATATTCTCTCTATATCTTTACAAATATAGTTTTATGTCATTCAGAACGGAATATCATCATCAAAATTATCTATAGGAGCCGCTGCCTGCGTAGTTTCCATCGCAGCCGCTTTTTCCATAGCTGGAGCATCTGATGCGCTGCCCGTAGCTTTGCCGCCTAACATCTCAAGTGACTCAGCGATAATTTCAGTAGTATATCGGTCTTGATTGGTGGTCTTATCTTGCCATTTGCGGGTTTGTAATCGGCCTTCGATAAAAATTTTGTTGCCTTTGCGCAAATATTCCCCAACAATTTCTGCCAAGCGATTATAAAAAACTACCCTATGCCATTCGGTACGTTCCTGGTTTTCACCGCTTACTTTATCTTTCCAGGTTTCAGTGGTTGCCATGGTGATATTAGCAACGGCTAAACCATTGGGGGTGAAGCGCACTTCAGGGTCTTTGCCTAAATTGCCGATTAAAATAACTTTGTTTACACTGCCTTTTGCCATAGTAGGCTCTCCTAAAATAAAAATATTGTTTACGAATACTGAGGGTTTTTCATATGAAACGCAATACCTAGCCAAATAATAGCCAATAGAGCGCAGAATAAGTTGACTTCCGTTAGACCAAGCGCCCCGTATAACCAACCTCCGCAAATGCCGCCCACAAAGATGCCAAAAAATTGCGAAAATGAATAAATGCCAAGTGCGGTGCCTTTGCGTGTCTTAGGTGCGGTGCGAGAAACAAGGGATGGAAGAAATGCTTCAAGTAATGAAAACGCCGTAAAGAATAATAATAAACTGAGCGCAGAAAGCAAGAGCTTTGATGCAAAAAGCCATAATAAAAATTCAGCCAGCATTAAAAGCAAAATGCCGCCTATAAAAAAAGGTTTTACGCATCGCCATTTTTCGGCAATCAATAAACAAGGTACTGCGATTAAAAACGCCAATATCAAGATCGGTAAATATAAAAACCATTGCTGCTGGCCATTTAGATGCGCCATGTTTTGTAGACCAATGGGTATGACTACAAAACTTGCGGTGAATATAGCATGCAAGATAAAAATACCAAGATTAAGCCGCATGAGTTCCTGGTGTTTTAATAAGCTTCGAAAGTTTTGCGTGTCAGTTTTAATGATATGTTCGGGTTTAGGAACAATGGCAAATAATAACCACAAAGCGATCAGGCTGAATAGAGCCGCTAGCCAAAAAATACCATTCACCTGTATCCAAGAAGCCAATAGAGGCCCTAACATAATAGATAACATAAAAGATAAACCTATGGTCATGCCGGCAACCGCCATAGCTTTGGTGCGTTGTTCCTCGCGAGTTAAATCCGCAATCAGTGCGAGCAAAGTGCCTCCGACGGCTCCCGCACCTTGTAAGGCGCGACCTATGAATAGTCCCCAAATGGTATGTGAGATGGCGGCAATCATGCTACCTGCCATGAAAATGAGCAATCCCGCGGCGATCACTTTTTTTCGACCTATTTTATCGGATAATGCTCCAAAAGGAATTTGTAGTAGGGCTTGGGTTAATCCGTAAATTCCTAACGATGCTCCAATGAGCCAAGGGGTAGCATCTGGAAGCGTGGATGCATATAAGGAGAATAACGGTAATACCATGAATAAGCCAAGCATGCGTAATGCCATAATAAGAGAAAGAGCAAGTATGGAGCGGCGTTCTAGAGCATTCATAGGGTATTTTATTAACATCTCATGGCTATATAGGGTATAATAGCGCCCCATTATAATGAAATACGTCGGCAAACGATAATATTTATGAAAGAAATCTTGATTCGGGGCGCTCGCACCCATAATTTGAAAAACATCAATCTTAGTATACCGCGTGATCAATTAGTGGTCATAACGGGCTTATCAGGTTCGGGGAAATCTTCACTTGCCTTTGATACGCTTTATGCAGAAGGTCAAAGACGGTATGTGGAGTCCCTCTCCTCTTATGCGAGACAATTTTTATCGTTGATGGAAAAACCGGATGTGGATCACATTGAAGGTTTATCGCCTGCTATTTCTATTGAACAAAAATCGACGTCACATAATCCGCGTTCAACCGTGGGTACGATTACCGAAATTTATGATTACTTGCGTTTATTATTTGCCAAAGTGGGCCAGCCGCGTTGTCCTGAGCATCAACATGTATTAGAAGCGCAAACAGTCAGTCAAATGGTGGATCTCGTATTGGCTATGCCTGAAGATACCAAGATCATGTTGTTGGCGCCGGTGGTGCGTGATCGCAAAGGCGAGCATATTGAATTATTGCAAGAATTGCGCAGTCAAGGTTATGTGCGTGCGCGTATCGATGGTGACATGGTAGAGTTGGACCAACCGCCAAAACTTGATTTACGAAAAAAGCACACGATTGAAGTAGTCATTGATAGACTTAAAGTGAAAGAAGAGAGTCGATTACGTTTAGCGGAATCGTTCGAAACAGCCTTGCGTTTAGGTAATGATCTGGTTTCGGTAGGTTTTATTGATGAACCTAAACGCGCGAACCAGGTTTTTTCTGCAAAATTTGCTTGTCCCGACTGTGGATATAGTTTAGCAGAGTTAGCGCCGCGTTTATTTTCATTTAATAGCCCGTCGGGTGCATGTTCGAGTTGTGATGGTTTGGGTATTAAACAAAATTTTGATCCTGATCTGATAGTCATTCAGAAAACATGGAGTTTATCAGAAGGTGCTATTCGAGGGTGGGACAGGAGAACTTCTTATTATTATCAATTATTGAATTCTCTTGCCAAGCATTACAAATTTGATATGGATACTCCATTTGTTAAATTACCAAAGAAAATTCAACAAATCATTTTATATGGCAGCGATAATGAACTCATTAAATTTGTTTATAAAAATGACGAAGGTCGTGTTTATAACAAAACCGATGTTTTCGAAGGTGTTATCCCTAATATGGAACGCCGTTATCGTGAAACTGAATCGGATATGGTGCGCGAAGAATTAAGTAAATACTTGGCACACAAAAAATGTGAAAATTGCGGTGGTTCACGTTTAAATAAATCAGCGCGAAACGTGTATGTGGGTGATAAAACTCTACCCGAGGTAGTTGCTTTTCCCATTAGCCAAAGTAAAGTATTTTTTGAAAATTTAAACTTAACGGGTACACGTCACGATATTGCAGAAAAAATTTTAAAAGAATTGATTAGTCGGGTGAACTTTTTAATAAATGTGGGCCTGGATTATTTAAGTTTAGATCGTACGGCAGACACTTTGTCCGGAGGTGAGGCACAGCGTATACGTTTAGCCAGTCAAATCGGCGCAGGGCTGGTGGGCGTGATGTATATTTTAGATGAACCCTCCATAGGTTTGCATCAACGTGACAATGCGCGTTTACTAGAAACCTTGCACCATTTGCGTGATATGGGAAATACGGTGATTATTGTTGAACATGATGAAGATGCGATATTAAGCGCAGATCATGTGGTGGACTTAGGCCCAGGTGCGGGGGTGCATGGCGGGAATATTGTCGCTGCCGGAAAGCCTCAAGCCATCATGAAAAATCCGGATTCTCTCACTGGTCAATACTTATCTGGGAAACGCGGGATTGTGGTTCCTAAAGAGCGTGTTCGAAAAAATCCAGAACGTATGCTTTCATTGCAAGGTGCAAGCGGTAATAATTTAAAAAATATTACAGTTGATATACCTTTAGGTTTAATGACGTGTATCACGGGTGTTTCAGGTTCTGGAAAATCGACTTTAATTAATGATACTTTGGGCCCTGTGGCGGTACATGCATTGAATGGTGCAAACTTACGCGAGGCATCGCCTTATGAAGATATCACAGGTTTAGAACATCTGGATAAAGTTGTGGATATTGATCAAAGTCCTATTGGCCGTACACCACGCTCTAATCCTGCAACATATACAGGTTTATTTACACCTATTCGTGAATTATTTGCAGGAACTCAAGAAGCCCGTTCGCGTGGTTATCACCCTGGGCGATTCAGTTTTAATGTCAAAGGCGGTCGTTGCGAAGCATGTCAAGGCGATGGTTTAATTAAAGTTGAAATGCATTTTTTAGCAGATGTTTACGTGACTTGCGATGTTTGTCAGGGTAAGCGTTATAATCGCGAAACCTTGGAAATTACTTATAAAAACAAAAATATTCAGCAAGTATTAGAGATGACGATAGAAGATGCGCGTGTTTTCTTTGATGCGATTCCAGTCCTTGCGCGTAAGTTACAAACCTTGATAGACGTGGGGCTTTCTTATATTAGTTTAGGTCAAAGCGCGACAACTTTGTCGGGCGGTGAAGCGCAGCGTATCAAGTTGGCGCGAGAATTATCAAAACGTGATACAGGTAAAACCTTATATATTCTTGATGAACCTACCACGGGTTTACATTTTTATGATATCGAGCAATTGCTTCATGTATTGCATCGATTGCGTGATGCGGGAAATACTATCGTGATTATCGAGCATAATTTAGATGTGATTAAAACCGCGGATTGGATTATTGATCTGGGGCCTGAAGGGGGCGATAAAGGCGGGCAGATTGTGGTAGTAGGCACGCCAGAACAAGTTGTTAAACATAAAACATCGTATACGGGGAAGTTTTTGAAGAAAATGTTGGGGTAATACATTGAATTGTCGGAAGAAGATAAAAAGAACACAAAAAATACAAAAAGCATATTTTTTATGCTATTATTGCTTCTTTTTAATGCAATAATGAGGTGAATTAATATGTTTAGGATTACAAAAAAAGATGTTGAAGATGTTGCTGTTGCTGTTACGGCAAATGTTGTTACAGCAGTTGGAAATACTATAAATGAATGCAAGCCAAGGGATGTATCTTTACAAAGTACCTACGGTATTGTTGATGAAACATTTCAGATTAAAAAACCTGTTTTTGGTTATAGCTTTGTCATGGAAAGACAAGCAATGATAGTTGAAGACAAAATTGCTAATCCGACTCCTAAAGCCTCAGCTCCCAGTCGCCGTCTCAAATAGTTACATGTCTTCGATCAAAGCTGGCAAATGACCAGCTTTGACTCTTGATTTTATTCTCCCGCTACCTTGCTCCTGCATTTCTGCAAATCAATTACTTGACCTTTGTGCTTATACCAGATTGTTTTTAAAGAAGATTTTGAATTAATCGGTTGTTAATTGAGTTGAAGGCTTATTTGCAAAGCGTACCAAAATATGTATAATGATACTATACATATATGTAAAAAGAAGGTACCTTATGAAAGCTTCTATTGTTGATTTAAGATATCATATGAATGATGTTCTCAAAGCCTTGGCGCGTAATGAGTCGGTTGAGGTGCTTTATCATTCTAAAAAAATAGGAATTATCATGCCTATTAAAAAAACTACAGCTAAAAAAGTTGAAGATCATGAATTTTATGGCATGGATAAAGATCAACCTTTAACTGTCGAAGAACAACTCAAGCAACTACGTGGTGGACGTTACGATGATATTTGATACGGATGTTTTAATTTGGGTGCAACGAGCTAATAAAAAAGCTGCCAATTTGATTAATAAAACCGATGAAAGAAAAATATCTATCCAAACTTATATGGAGTTGATGCAATGTCCCCAATCAAAACGCCAACAACAAATTGTTGGTTCTTTTTTATCAGACTACGCATTTGAAATTCTACCGTTCACAGAAAATATTGGTCACAGGGCGTCTATTTATATTGAAGAATATTCTTTAGCTACAGGAATAAGAACAGGTGATGCGATCATCGCAGCAACTGCTATTGAAAATAACTTGATTCTTGCAACTAGTAATAAGAAACATTTTAAAAACATTAAAGATCTGCGTATTAGCCATTTCGTTCCATGATTTACAAAAGGCGGACAAATGAATGAAACCATAAAACATCGTGACATGACATTGCATGGAGTTTTAATTGAGTCCAGGCTTCATTTTAATAATGTTTCCTAAAAAAATACACAGCTCACCCTAGAGTGAGCTGTTGTTAAGTGTGTTAACTATCGTGATATGCTACGATCGGGAGCTACTACAGCCAAAGGTACATTATCAACGTCAACTTTTCTTGCAAACATGCTGTTAGCTCTTAATGCAGAACTTTCCGCGTTGAGTTTAACAACATAGTCGTCTATCGCCTTACATTTCAAAGGTTGAACAATGTTACCTTTTTTGTCTGTACATTCTATTAAATGAGCATCTATTTCAGCAGAAGGATGAAGTTTATGTAGCACATCCAAGTCATCTTTCATATGTTGAATTTGTTCGCGTTCAATTTCTTCAATGGATTTTTTGAAAGGAGGAAAACCACTGCCTTGAGCGGATACGGATTGATTATCAGCTTTAGGAATTTCTATATCCAACGCCTTAAAGGGAACTTCTAGGGCTTTTGTTAAATTTTCAGCATATTTAGTCATGTATTTTTCAGATGTCAACATCGAGAGTCGTTGGTCAACAAACGTTTGATCGTCTAAACCGTAAGAAGTGCGTAATATCGGATTAACATCTTTTAACTCTTTCCAATGGAGCAAGTGATCAAAATGGGTTCTTATGTCAGCTTGAGTTAACTCTACACCATTTGCAGCCTTAGGATTCTTAAGATATTTACATTCGTCTAAACGTGCAGCAATAAACTTTCTTAACTCTCTACGAGTTTTTTGTTCAAAATCTTTAGCTTCTAAGCCATCTCGTTTTGCAAGTAATGTAGCAAATTCTACAGCATTTCTTTTGCCTAATTTATGGTAAAGATCTTTTATAGGAGTTAAATCAGAGAGATCAACGCCATCTTTGAATTGTGCTTTTAAATCGTATGCAGAATGCGCAATGCTGTTTCTAAAATAACTTATAAATTCTCGGCCATCTGCTGTTTTTTTAATGTGGTACACAGCATTATGATCTTCATAACGGCGGTTTTGATTAACTTTTTCTGGTTTTTTTTCTTCTGCAAATTCTTTTGGATCATGGAAGTTATTGATGTGAAATTTTTGACATAACGCATCTACATCTTCTGGGCTACAGTTTTCGTTTTCCTGTTTGAGTTTGTTCAACGCTTTAAGGAAATCAGTTCTAACTTGAGCTAACTGAGTCAATTTTTCTCTTAATGCTGCAGGAATAGGATCTTCGCCTTCGTTTAATGCTTCAACTTCAAAAGCTAAATCTTTTACAAAAACATCAGCTTCACCGCCCTTCAAAAATTGTGAGTTGAATAATTCTTCTTCGTCTCGTTCTTTATATGCGAGCTCTAAGTCTTGAACGCATTCATCAGCGATTTTGATTTTTAACTTGGTTTCTTTTAATGCCTCGACAAAAGCTTCCAAATTTACTAAAGTGTCTATATCTTTTATATTTTTTAAAACTGCAAAATTCACATTCCAGTCACCACCGATGACATCGCCTGGTTTAGCCCGCTTTAAATATTTTAAAGCATTGTCTTTGACTGCGCCACTTGATGAACCATGTACGGGAATAACTGTGATAGGAGTTTCTTTGTTGACTGAGTAGACATCATCTTCTGTTGTATTTACTACTGTCATATTTGTTCCTTGATAATATTATTTTTATAAAACGACGCGATTATTACTTAAGAAAATTTGCAAGTAAAGTGAATTGTTAACTGAAAGCTTGTATAGCTTGTTCACTGCATTCAATAATAAATGTTTTGTAAGCAGTTTGTAATGTGCGGGTGATGAGATTTTCGTGACAATCAAAAATTTTATCATGGATTTGTTTAACGGCTTGTATTTCGATGATGCTATTAGTGATAAACATTTCTTTAGCAGTAAATAATTCATCGGGATGAATAGAACGTTCTTCAATAGGAATATGATGGTGAGTTGCAAGTGCTAAGACTATTTCTCGTGTGATGCCAGGCAGTACGCCATCTTTTATGTGAGGGGTGATAAGTCCATTATCTTTTGTTACTATAAATACATTCGCAGCACTGCTTGACGCAACATTGCCTTGTGTATTCAATAGAATCGCATCATTAAACCCGCGTTTTACCATTTCTCTGCGCGCTAAAATATTATCAAGATAAGCTAAGGATTTAATATTTGCTAAAGGAGAGTATTCGTTTCGACGTATGGTCGAAATGCCAAGGTTTAGGGGATGAATCGTGTGATCTGGCGATGGAAAAACTGCCATCATGATAGTGGGTTTAATATTATCCGGGTAATTTAATCCTCTAGGTCCTGAGCCACGCGTAATAGTTAGTCGTAAAGCGGCCTTACTTCCTTTTATTGCATTAAGCTTGCATAATGCTTCTACGGTTGTTTCTAAGTTTTCATAAGAAAATTCAATCGGTAACTCTAAAAGATCAGCAGATTTTTTTAATCTCACCCAATGTTTTTCCAAGGCAAAAGGTTTTCCTTGGTAGATGGGAATGGTTTCAAATATGCCATCAGATAATAAAAAACCTCGGTCAGTGGTTTCAATTTTTGCATCGATAGGAGAAAGAAATTGACCGTTTACATAAATCATATCAAATCCTTTATTTTGTCATTAGAATTAGGATGGGCGTATTATAATGAACGGGGTACTCATTTATGCAACACTTTTCTGAAGTTGAAACACGATTATTATGGCCGGGCCCTGCGGGCGAGATTGAAATGATAATCACATCGGGACATATTCCGGCAACCGCGATTATTTGCCATCCTCATCCTTTATTTGGCGGTACCATGGGTAATAAAGTCGTGACGACACTTGCGCGTACTTTTCATGACAAGGGACTTTCGACGATACGTTTTAATTTTCGAGGGGTAGGCAAATCCGCGGGAACGCATGATCAGGGACAAGGCGAAACCGATGATGTATTGGCTATAGCCGCCTGGGTAAAAAAAGAAAGACCGCAAGATGCGCTTTGGTTGGCTGGGTTTTCTTTTGGTGGATATGTTGCAACAAGTGCCGCCTCACGTTTATCCAGCGCTGCTCGTTTGGTGATAGTCGCGCCCCAGGTTTCGCGTTTTGAAATGGCTAATTTATCACCTGTGTTATGTCCTTGGGTGGTTATACAAGGTGAGCAGGATGATGTGATATCGCCCGAGGCCGTTTATGCCTGGGTCGAGCATCAAGAGCCTAAGCCTGCGCTTGTTCGCATACCTGGCGCCGGCCATTTTTTTCACAGACAACTTGGCGAACTTCGTACGGCCGTTGAAAAAAGCTGTTTTTAAATGAGAATAATTCTCAATTGTATTGACAGCTTTATCTGAAAAAGCCATACTGATCTACAATTAAAGGGCAAGGAATAGGACAACATGCGGCTTAAAAACATGAAAATAGGCGGCCGTGCGATCATTACCGCATTGAATGCAGCTGAAAAAATCTATAGACATAGATTAATCTCCATGGGGCTCATCCCTGGCACTGAAATATTGGTGTCAAGGAAAGCGCCTTTGGGTGATCCTATTGAAGTGATGGTACGTGGTTTTGCGCTTAGCTTACGTAAGGAAGAAGCCGATATTTTGGAGCTTCAGGAGATTTGCGTGTGAATGCGATGACCGTAGCTTTAGCAGGCAATCCAAATTCCGGTAAAACCACTATTTTTAATGCCTTGACCGGTGCTCGTCAAAAAGTGGGTAATTGGCCCGGTGTGACAGTCGAACGCAAAAGTGGTTTTTTCAAAGTTGCAGAAACAACAATAGAAGTAGTCGATTTACCAGGCACTTATTCGCTCGTCGCCGTTTCTGAAAATTCATCACTTGATGAACGCATAGCGTGTGATTTTATCTTAAGTCGTAAAGCGGATGTCATCGTTAATGTATTAGATGCAAATAATCTTGAACGCAGTCTTTATTTAACGTTGCAATTGTTAGAAATGCGTGTGCCCATGATTTTGGCTGTGAATATGCTTGATGTGGCGCGTCAACGTCAAATTAAGGTTCTTTTAGATGTGTTACAAAAATCTTTTGCATGTCCTGTGATTGGTTTAGAAGCCGATAAAAAGAAAAGCATTAACGTATTGAAAACATGCATTGCGCAACATAAAACTGTTTCACATATAACGCTTCCAGCTCTTGATCCGGTGCTGAAAAAAATCATAGAAGACATAGCCGATCAAATTGCGATTAAGCGTGAATCGGGTGAATGGATGGCAGTGCGCTTGCTCGAAAACGATGTTTTTGTACGCCCGCTCATCTCAAAAGAATTATTACAAAAAATCCCGGCTTATCAACAAGACATCCAAATAAATTTAGGCGAAGATGCGGATATTTTATTTGCAGACAGGCGTTATCGGTTTATTCAAGAAATCACTGGGCATTGTATCGTTAGAACAGGCGTGCTTAAAAAAACCATGACTGAACGCATCGATCGTATTGTGTTAAATCGTGTATGCGGTATTCCGATTTTTTTAGGCATGATGTATGTCATGTTTTTATTTGCAATTAATATAGGCGGGGCTTTTCAAGATTTTTTTGATATTAGCAGTAACACTATTTTTGTAGAAGGATTTGCGGAAGTTTTAACCTTGATGCATATGCCTAATTGGTTGATAGCACTGCTGACACAAGGAGTAGGTAAAGGCATTAATACGACTATTACTTTTATTCCTGTGATAGGCGCTATGTTTTTATTCTTGTCCTTTCTTGAAGATTCAGGCTATATGGCGCGAGCAGCTTTTGTGATTGATAGGCTCATGCGTGCCTTGGGTTTGCCGGGTAAATCTTTTGTTCCCATGATTGTTGGATTTGGCTGCAATGTGCCGTCCGTCATGGGTGCTCGAACGTTAGATAATAAACGTGATCGCATTCTTACCGTATTGATGAGTCCTTTTATGTCATGCGGCGCACGTTTGGCAATCTTTGCGGTGTTTACGGCGGCATTTTTTCCTAAAGGCGGTCAAAACGTCGTATTTATATTGTATATTACTGGTATTGCTATTGCGATGTTAACAGGACTTTTATTGCGTAAAACCGTATTAAAAGGCGATCCTGCGCCTTTATTGATGGAATTGCCGCCTTATCACGTGCCTCAGATTAAAACATTAATGCTTCACGTTTGGCAGCGCTTAAGTGGTTTTGTGCTGCGTGCAGGCAAGCTGATTATTCCTATTTGTGTACTATTGGGAGTGTTAAGCGGTTTGAATGCCGATGGCAGTATAAGCGTAGGTGATGGCGATACCGAGTCTTTATTAGCTATGGTGGGGCGATACGTTACGCCGGTGTTTGGCCCTATGGGAATTTTCGCGGATAATTGGCCTGCGACAGTAGGTTTACTTACCGGTATTTTAGCAAAAGAAGTTGTCATTGGTACGCTGAATGCATTGTATACGCAAGTGGGCCATTTCGTAAGTTTACATGCAGAAGGCTTTAGTTTTTGGGGAAATTTACAGGCGGCCGTTTCTTCTATTCCTGCTAATTTAAGCAATCTCGCTGGAGCTTTTGGTAATCCAGTGCTCGCACAAGCCCCCGTATCTTCTTTGTCGGATGATGTGTATGGTTTGATGTATGAAAAATTTGATGGGCAAATCGGTGCTATGGCTTATCTCTTTTTTGTATTGCTTTATGTGCCCTGCGTTTCAACGACTGCGGCCATGTGGCGTGAACTCAATTATGCATGGGCTTTATTTTCAGTATTTTGGAGTACAGCTATCGCGTACGGCGTGGCTGTTGGATTTTATCAGCTCATGACCATAACGCAGCATCCCATCACATCAATCAGTTGGTTAGCGGGTATTATCCTGTTTTTTATGTTGGTCATGGTAGTCATGCGGTTATCTGCGCGTGAAAAATCATTGCGAGGTGAATATGGGCTTGCTTGATATTAAAAATTACATGATGCAAGTTCGCATAGCAAGTTTGTCTAGTCTTTGTATTTATTTTAATAGTGAAGCTAATATTTTACGTGACATGCTCGCGCATTGGGTGCGTAAAGGGAAAATGCGTCAGTGCATGAAAACCCCTAATTGTGGTGTGAAATGCGGTAAATGCAGTGTTTTGCAGACGGAAATTTATGAGTGGGTGATTTAATCCCAAATCGTATGCTTATAATGTTTTGCAATCTGCGTATCTTTAGTTAGCAACAGCGCATCCGTGATTTGTGCACTTGCGACAATAATTCGATCAAAGGGATCGCGTGTCCATGATAGCTTTACTGCTTCAAGGATTATTTTTTCCAGCGGAATATCAATGATTTTTAAAGCTAATGTTTGCATTAATTCGGCGATGATAACATTGCTGCGATGTTTAATGCGTTTGATTTCGAAAAGATATTCTAGCTCTAGTTGAACCATAGGTGAAATCATGAGTTCATGGTCTTCAAGTTGTTTTTTGGCGAAAGAAGAAAATTTATCCAGCAAGCCTTCATATAGCCATAATACCACGTGAGTGTCTAAGTGCATCATGAGTTGTTTTTTTCCCATTCGGAAGACCAATCTAAATGAACCAATTTCTCAGGATTACCCGTAATGGTTCCTGGGTGGGGTTTTATATTCGCCAGTTTTGATTTTTTTTCGAGCGCAATGATGCGAACTTTTTTGCCATGGCGTTCAATATCAATAGGCAAGCCGGTTTCTATGACTTGATCGACGATTTTATATAAATCAGCGCGAAGTTTGGTGAGCGAGATGGGCATGTCAATACTCCTGCTTGTATTGTTTATTAAATATAGCATATGTACGTTCTTTTGTAAATATACGTACGTACTTTAGAAGCTGTAGTTTTCACTAAGTCCTTGAATTTCCCATCCAATCGCGTAATCTCAGAAGATGCATTCAGTACAAGGTAATCTCATGGTAGACGACTTAAAACCACCTATATTAAAATCCGACATTCCCCCGCAAATAGTGAACGAAGGAGCAAGTTATACACTTCGATTGAGCGATTTTATTCAATCACCCGATGAAGTCAGTGGAAAAGTACGTTTTTTTGCAGAACTTGCGGATGGAAATTCCTTGCCAGAAGGCCTGATATGTACACCGGAAGGTTTAGTTAGCGGTATTCCAGCAGATGGTACCGAAGGCGCATATCATATCGTTGTCATGGCAGAAAATGATTCAGGTATACCGCTTACCGTTTCGTTTGATCTTACCATTAAAGAACGCATCAAAATTGAAGATGTGAACCAACATTTTACTGAACTAAAGGCCAAGGTTTGGGAAGCTCTTGGCGAAGGATTGCCTCTTCCTGACATAAACGAACTTCTAAGCCGTCCTTTGACGCATGATGATATTTATTATTTGCTAAAACGATTTGCGACCTTAAAAATCTGGGATGTCTATAATTTAGATCCACCTTCCGAACCTAAACTTTTAAACATTGAAGGTGTCAGTAAACATTATCATGTTTACGACAGGGGTTGTTATATCATAGGTGTGCCCAAAGATTTATATAACTATGAGCGCACAGTCGAAGATGCTCTTTTGACAGCAAAAGCCATGGCAGGTGAAGTTTACAAACGCGGCTGGACGATTGAATTTACAGGCTTTGGTAAAATGGCAAGGGCTTGCTGGGTGGAATTGCAGATTTTAGGGGACAGACATGAAAAACCCATTGAAATCATACACTACAGTCCTACTCCAAAAGATATGCGTTTGTATGAGGCTGAAAGTAAGGCTGATGCGGTGTTTGGGATAAAAAGGCAATAACTCATAGATATTTGCAAAAATTGACGGGATATTCTATAATGTTACATGTAACGATAACTAAATGAGGATATCATGCCAAAGAGTACTGCTATGAGAGTGCAAAAGCATCGAGACTCCTTGCGAGCATCTGGTTTGCGTCTTATTCAAATATGGGTGCCAGATACACGCAAAGCAGGATTTAAGAAGGAGTGCCGTCGACAATCCCTATTAATAAAGCATGATACCGAAGAGCGTGATATCTTGAAATGGATTGAATCTGTTTCAGATGATGAGGATTGGGAATGAAAAGAGGAGATTTAGTGACGGTATCTTTGCCCGGAGCCTACGGAAAACCAAGGCCGGCTTTAATTATACAATCCAATTTGTTTGATGATCACCCTTCTGTGACTGTGCTTCCTATAACAAGTGAGCTTAGAGAAACGCCTTTATTTCGAATTACCCTTGAGCCGAGCGAAAAAAACGGACTCACAAAGCTCTCTCAGGTCATGATTGATAAAGCTCATACGGTTCCAAGAGACAAGCTTAGCGAGCCATTTGGGAGGCTAAATGATGTGTCTATGTTAACGATTAACCGGGCATTGGCTTTGTTTTTAGGTTTTGCCTAAAACTATGAGGATTACATAATGGTTAAAAGAATTCAGAAAGAACAAGCATACGAATTCTTTGAAAGAATCGCTAGACAGAGATTTTTTCCCGGGGTAATAAATCTGCGTTTTGGATAAAAAACAATAGAAATAATAGGTTATAGGAGAAATACTAAAATAAAGCCAATATATAGTTTATTTTCGCGCATTTATGATACAATTAATACATGTATGTTTACATTTTTAACGGGGGTTGCAAGTGGGAAATCCAAGACCAGTTGAAGAAAAGAAACCAGAAGAGAAAAAAGATTTTTTAACGCCTATCCAGGAGCATATTGCTAGTATTGTCAAATCTGCTGGGGAAGATAAGAACGCAGCTCCGGCCAATCGTTATCAAACAAGGGATGCTTACTTAGGTTTCCTTAAAAGGAAGCTTGGTACTATTGCTGAGGAAGCTCTTACAGAAGCGACAGAAGAAAAAACTGGGTCATTAGGGGCGGAGAGGCTTAAACAATTAATGCCAGAGAAAAAAGCAGCTGCTCCAAACTTACAACCTTTAGAGGATAAGTGGTTAAAAGCACAGCAGGCATTATTAGATGATGCTAAAGCCCATCTCACTGTAATGAAAGCTGACGCAAAGGCTGAAATAGAAAAACTCTTTAATTCTGATCCAGCACTAGAGTTTAAAAAAGGTGCATGGGACGAAGTATTTAAAACGAATATAGACCGGTTTAAAGGAGATATTAAAAGAGAGCGTGGCGCACTTATCAATAAAAAGGCTGAAATTCTCAGAAACAACCTTGTACTTTTAGAAGCTGAAAAAGAAGAGTTAAATGCACGAAGTACAGAACAATTAGCTGCTTTAGAAGCATTAGAAAAACATTTTGTGAAAGAAGTCGAAAAACAAAGAGACACCGCCGTATATGAGGCGATGGCAAAGGGCAAAGTTAAAGATGAGCCTTTTGCCCCAGGTGTAGCAGGAGCGGCTCGAGGTATTTTTTTGAATCGAAACCAGGATTTGACACTTGAAGAGCATGCGCAACGTCTTCGCGTGACAGATTTATTAAAAAATATTACGCGGATCACAAAAGAGGGAAAAATGCTCAAGGGATTGATTTCCTGGAGTACGGAGGAAGAGGCCGAGTTTAAAACAAAAGGCTTTATTCCGGGGAAGTATGCCATACATATGGAAACTGAAGGTTCTGCTATAAAGACTGCAAACTTTGACATAACTAAGACTGGTATTGAGCTAAAGGCCGGCGGATGGCGATGGTGGAGAAATGCCACAAAAGTAGAATACTGTAAATTGTTGCTGGAGACGTTTTCTGAAATGTCAGGGAAAGACTCGGGCATATTATCGATACAAAAACATGTCAGCCTTAACGCGGTAGAAGCATTCGCAAAAGCCGTGTTAGAGCGAAAAGGAAAGCCTACATTAATGTTAGACGATGACTCGATTAAGAATTTATTGATACCGACTCTATTAGCAGGTCGTAAGTATAAAAACTCTCCGATAGATATTGCAAAAGCATGTCTTGGCTTAGAAGGCCGTGATCCTAGTCTTCCTGAAAATGCACAATACCTTCAAGAGAAATTAGCGCATGTGAATAATTTGGCTGAAGAGCTTCAGCAAAGGAAAGGGGCGTCACAAGAGAAAAAGCAAAAGACAGAGCCAGAACAGAAAAAGGCAGAGCCGCCAGAACAGAAGGAACAGAAGGTTGTGCCTGCAGCGATAGGTAGGCCAATGGGGCGATAAGCGGGTATATAAAGATGATTAAATTTTACTTAATTTTGACAGAAAACTTTTTTTAATATACAAAAAAGAGGGTGATTTAGTGGT
This sequence comes from Gammaproteobacteria bacterium, assembly GCA_013288655.1. Classification (GTDB taxonomy): domain Bacteria; phylum Pseudomonadota; class Gammaproteobacteria; order DSM-16500; family DSM-16500; genus JABDBK01. The sequence goes on from JABDBK010000008.1 coordinate 23,840, forward strand.
AAAATTACTATAAATGAAATTAATCGAGGTGGTTTATTATGTCGATGACTGATGTCCAGGTTAAAAATATTATGCAAGCGATCTATTCGCAAGCGCTTGCAGATGAGCGCAAGGCTGTTGATGTAAGACTGCAAAATCGACGGGATGATGTCTGGAAGGATATTTCTCGAGCATTGAAGCAAAGAATATGTACCAGAGTAGGAATCATTGCAGCTTTAAACGATTTGAAAGGGGGGGATATTATATCTGCTGCTACTGTTAAGCGTATACAAGAAGATTATTTAAAGGTGCAAGACTTAAAGAATGATGCATTATTAGATCCTCTCGAAGAGGAACTCTTTGTCGAAATGCATATTAATGAACGAATTGAAGATGCTAAACAGCGGATTGGAGAAGCTAAACGGCGAACGCAAACTGCTTCAGCTGCTGTTTTTCCCAGCCTTTCATCTGCGCGAGCGCCTCGTCCACAAGAAGAACAACTATCAGCACTACCACCTGGGGCAGGGCGAGCACCACAATCAGCAGGAGCCCCTCAGCAGCAGCCACAAGGAGGGCAAGCAGCAGCACAAGCAGGAGCCCCTCAGCAGCAGCCACAAGGAGGGCAAGCAGCAGCACAAGCAGGAGCCCCTCAGCAGCAGCCACAAGGAGGGCAAGCAGCAGCACAAGCAGGAGCCCCTCAGC